>JBQTKC010000460.1:0-15477 GCA_052386575.1 Beijerinckiaceae bacterium | reverse complement strand
CGCGCGGTCCGCCCGTAGGCATGCGTCGACGAGGAGATGCCGCTCAGTTGCAGGGCACCCCAAAGCGCCACGGGCGCAGCGTGGTGCAGGGGCGCCGTTGCGGAATGGTCCAGGTAAACCCGCGTGGGCGACACGAAAGAAATCCGCAACCTCCGCAACGTATTGGACTAGAGACGAGGGAACCTGCCTCCCCTCATGCCTGCAATCCAAAAGCGCTTGCAATCTAGTAGGGCAGACGTGCTAGAAGGTCCGCCGGATCGCCAGGATTTCGCCGAGCCGGACATCGGCTTTGCGTCCCTTGCGGCTAATTGCCACGCATTTCTTAGGCGCCGCGCGGCCGCGAAAGTCAAGCGCGCCGCAAGCGCCGCCAACGCGCGGCAGCTGGGAAACGTCGAATCGCGCGATCCGCCCGATCGTTTGCGGAGTAAGAATGCCCGAGGTCATGTTCAACGGTCCCGGCGGCCGCATCGAGGGCCGGTTTCACCCCTCGACGATTCGCGGCGCGCCGATCGCGATCATCTTGCACCCGCATCCGCAATTCGGCGGGACGATGAACAACCAGATCGTCTACAATCTCTATTACACTTTCGCCGAGCGCGGCTTTTCCGTGCTGCGTTTTAACTTTCGCGGCGTTGGACGGTCGCAGGGCGGCTTCGATCACGGCCAGGGCGAATTATCGGACGCCGCGGCCGCCCTTGACTGGGCGCAGGCCGTCAGCCCCGAGGCGCGGGCCTGCTGGATCGCGGGAATCTCGTTTGGCGCCTGGATTGGCATGCAGCTTTTGATGCGGCGTCCGGAAATCGAAGGTTTCGTCGCGATTGCGCCGCCGGCCAGCCGTTTCGATTTTTCCTTCCTCGCGCCTTGTCCTTCCTCCGGACTTTTCGTGCATGGAGATCGCGACCGGGTCGCGCCCATGAAAGAGGTTACCGGCCTGATCGAAAAGCTCAAAACTCAGAGGGGTATCTCCATTGAGCATGTGATCATCCCGGGCGCCAACCATTTCTTCGAAAACTGCATCGAGATTTTAGCGGAGGAGGTCGGACTCTATCTCGACCGCCGCCTCGGCAACCCGCCGCGGCTTCCGACTCCGACCCGCAGCGAGCCGGCGGAGCGGCGCTAGGTCACTTCTCTGCGAGGCGCCGCGCCATCGCCTTCGATCTGCAGCCTCAATCCTTGGCGCGCTCGACGTAGGAGCCATCTTCCGTCTGAACGATGACGCGGATGCCGGGCGAGATGTGCGGCGGCACCATGATCCGCGCGCCGTTCGAGAGTTTCGCTGGCTTATAAGAAGACGACGCCGTTTGGCCTTTCATGGCGGGCTCGGTATCGACGACCTCAAGGGTCACCCGCGCAGGCAGTTGAATTCCGACGGCGGCCCCATTGAAAATCGACAACATGCAGGTCATGCCTTCCTGCAAATATATCGCCTGGTCTCCAATTACCTCGCCGGGCACGACGATCTGATCATAGGTGCCTTTATTCATGAAGGTGAAGCCATCGGAGTCCCGGAAGAGGTAACTGAAATTCGAGTCCTCGACATAGGCGCGTTCGACCTGCTCGGTCGTTTTGTAGCGCTCGGTCGTTTTGACCCCGTCCGACAGGCGCCGCATGTCGATTTGAGTCGTTGGCGTGCCCTTGCCGGGATGAAAGCTTTCGGCGGTCAAAACAACATAAAGCTGACCGTCCTCCCTCTCGATAATATTGCCTTTGCGAATTGAACTGGCGATGACTTTCACTGGCTTTCCCTATACGAAGCTATGGTTCCGGAACGTCCGGGTCAAAGGCGCCGGAGCTTGCCCGTCGACGCCGGGCGGCACAATAGCCATGTTCCGGCTTTTCGCCAGAGCATTTTCGGCCGAAAGCGTTCCCCTGTTCACCCCAAGAAAATGCGTCAAGGAAGAATCCGCAACCCCGTCCCGGCAGCATTTTTAGCGATTTGGCGCCAATGAGCACGCCCGAACAATCGCCCTGGTGGCGCCCGCATATGCACCGCGACCGGCGGCCTTTCCTCTTAGGCCGCGCCAAGATGGTTGAAGCCGCGCGGGGTTTCTTCTCGGCGCAATCCTTTATTGAAGTGGATACCGCGATTCTCCAGGTGTCGCCTGGAAACGCAGCCCATATTAGCGCTTTTCAAACCGCAATGTTGGAAGATGACGGAGCCAAATCAAAGCTTTATCTGCATAGCTCGCCGGAATTCGCTTTGAAAAAGCTGCTCGCCGCCGGGGAAACGCGCATTTTTTCCCTTGCCCATGTGTTCAGGAACCGCGAACGAGGGAGACTTCACCATCCCGAATTCACCATGCTCGAATGGTATCGCGCGGGCGAGCCCTATCAAAGATTGATCGAGGATTGCATGGGTCTTCTCGCCCGCACCGCCGCCGCCGCGGGCAGCCGAGACCTGCGCCATGGCGGCCATGTCGCCGATCCGTTCGAGGAGCCGGAAATCTTGACCGTGACGGAGGCCTTCGATCGCTATGCCGGCATCGATCTTCTGGCCACGCTCAAAGGACCCGAAGCCGACCGCGAAGCGTTGGCATCTAGCGCCCGCGCTCACGGAATCAGAACGATTGCCGACGACAGCTGGTCTGATATTTTTAGCAAGATCCTTTCGGCGAAGGTCGAGCCGCACCTCGGCCATGGCCGCCCGGCGATCCTCATGGACTATCCAGCGAGCGAGGCGGCGCTCGCCAAATTGCAGGAGGATAAGCGTTTCGCGGAGCGGTTCGAACTTTATGCGTGCGGCGTCGAACTCGCCAATGGATTTGGCGAGCTGACCGATCCCGCGCAACAGCGGCAGCGGTTCGAGACGGAAATGGCGGAGCGGCGCAGAATCTATGGCGAGGCCTATCCGATCGACGAGGATTTCTTGGCTGCTCTCGCGATCATGCCCGAGGCTAGCGGCATCGCGCTCGGCTTCGACAGGCTGGCGATGCTCGCGACCGGAGCGTCCCATATCGAGCAAGTAATATGGACGCCGGTTCAGCGGGGCTCGCCGGAGAAATGAGGAAACCGCCTAAAACCCTGCGCACTGCCGCCGATCTGATCGGAGCTGGCCTCGTGCCGGACGCAAAAAGGGACGCGATCGAGCGGGTCGCCGCGATCTACGCCATTTCCGTTACAAGCACGGTCGCGGGCCTGATCGACCCAGCGGACGCAGCCGACCCAATTGCCCGCCAATTCGTCCCGGATGTGGCCGAGCTCGACCTGCGGCCGGACGAAATGGCCGATCCGACCGGCGACCTTGCATTCAGCCCGGTCGAAGGCGTTGTCCACCGTTACCCCGATCGCGTGCTTTTGAAATTGCTGCACGTCTGCCCGGTCTATTGCCGGTTCTGCTTTCGCCGCGCGGTCGTTGGGCCAAACGGTCCGGCTTTTCTTGCACCGGAGGCGCTTGCCGCCGCGATCGGTTATATCGCGAGCAAGCCGGGGATCTGGGAAGTGATCCTCACCGGAGGCGATCCGCTGACCTTGCCGGCGCGAAGGCTTGGCGCCATCATGGAAAGATTCAAAGCCATCGATCACGTGAAAGTCGTTCGCCTGCATACGCGTGTTCCGGTCGCCGATCCCGCGAAAATCACGGCGGAGCTTGCCGGTGTTTTGCTCGCCTCCGGCAAGACTGTCTATGTCGCCTTGCACGCCAATCATCCGCGCGAGATGTCCGATGCCGTGCGCGCGGCCTGCGCAAGGTTTATCGACGCGGGAATCCCAATGGTGAGCCAGTCCGTGCTCCTTGCCGGAGTGAACGACGATATCGAAACGCTGACAAGACTCATGCGCGCCTTCGTCGAGGCGAGGATCAAACCCTATTATCTGCATCAGCTCGACCGGGCGCCGGGAACCGGGCACTTTTGGGTGCCGATCGCAAAAGGCCAGGAGTTGATGCGGCAATTGCGCGGCCGGGTGTCGGGCCTTTGCCAGCCCCATTACATGCTGGATATTCCCGGCGGCCACGGCAAATCACCGATTGGCCCGAATTATCTTTCAGAACCTTCAAGCGGCGAAATCTACGAAATCGCCGATTACAAGGGCCAGCCGCACCAGTATCCGCCGCAATAGGCGCGATAAGAAGCGTGGGTTGCCTTTAAACCATGATTAGGTGAAAAACGATTTTGCGCCTGGCCGCGCGCGAAACGTAAGGAGAAGCCTTGCGGAAATATCTTGCCTGCCTGATCGGTCTTGTTGTGCTCCTCGCGGGAGTTCCCGCGCGTGAGGCTCTCGCGAAACAGGCGCCGGTCCAAGAGCAGGACAAGACGCAAGGGCCCGCGCAAAAACAGGGGCCGGCCCAGAAGCAGCCGTCTGACCAAGGACAAGCTCCGGCGCAACCCCAGCCGCCTGGCAATGGCCAGATGTCGCAGCCAGTGGGTCCGCCACCGCCGCCGCCACCCGCGCCGCCGCCGCCAGAGCAAGTGCCGATTGGCCCCGTCCTCGACAAACAGAGTGTTTCCCTCAAGCAAATCGAAGCAGTCCTTGAGCGTCACGATCTGACCGATGCGGAACTCCAGGCCTTGCGGCAGCGGATCGATCCGATTTCGGACGCGGTGGGAAGCGCGCTCGGCCGTCTGACGCCGCGCCTCGCCGGGGTCAAGGCGCGCCTAGACCAGCTAGGTCCGAAACCGGACGATTCCGCGCCGCCCGAAAACCCAACGGTGACGGCGGAGCGCGCCGAACAGCAAAAGCTTTATAACGACACCGACGAGCTTTCGAAGCGCGCGAGCCTGCTCGCGGTCCAGGCGGACCAGACCCGCGCCAATATTACGGCGCGGCGGCGCGCCTTGTTCACGCGCTCGTTGTTCGCGCGCGCGGCGAGCATAGCAAGCCCCGCCCTCTGGACCGACGTCTGGCGCGAGGCGCCGGGCGACACGGCCGCCATCAAAGCGGTGTTCGGCGAATGGATCGATGGTATCAATAACCGGCTTGCTGGTCAGCGGGTACCGATTTTCTGGGGCGGCTTGGCCCTGATCCTTTTGCTTTATTGGCCGCTCGCGCGTCTGGCCCGGCGCGTCCTTGCCCGCCATGCGGAGGTTCTCGAGCCAAGCCGGTTTCTCAAAATTCTCGGGGCCTGGTGGGTCGCGCTCGTCGTCGCGGTTCCCGCGGCCGCGATGATTTTCGCGATTTTGCTCGTGTTCCAAGCCTTCGGACTCGCCAATGCGCGGTTGCAGCCTTTCCTGCAGGCCACCGGCGACTCGGTGATCCGAATCGCCGTGGCGGCGGGAATAGCCCGTGGCCTGTTTGCCCCGACACGCCCCAATTGGCGGCTGCCGAAGCTCGACGACAAGGCTGCGGAAGGCATTGTCCGGACGGCGATCATCCTGGCCTTCATCGTCTCACTGATGCATCTTTTCGCGGCCCTCAACGACATTATCGGCGCATCCTTGGCGGTCGCGGTCGCGATGCGCGGGGCGTGTGCCTTGACGGGGGCGATCATGCTCGGCGTCGAGTTGTGGCGCTTCGGCGGCACCGTCGATTTTGACGACTGTCTCGGCCCAGAGGTTGTCAAGGCGAGGGGCTGGTTCGATGTTTTGCGGGCGCTCTCTTGGGCGGTTGCTTGCGCCATCGCTATCGCGGTTTTGATTGGCTACGCCGCCTTCGGCAGTTTCCTCGCCGAACAGTTTTTCTGGGTTGCTGCCGTTGCCTGCGCGGTATTCATGGCGATCGTTCTCGCCGAGGAGGCAATCGGCGCTGGCCTTGCGCCGGCGACACGGCTCGGGCACCGGCTGATTACCAGCATTGGCTTCAGCCGCCGCTCGCTTGCGCTTGCCAGTGTTTTGTTGGCCGGCATGATGAGGCTTGCGCTCTTCATAGCCGCCGCCATTCTCGTGCTGGCGCCGTGGGGGCTCGAATCGAGCGATGTTTCGATTGATTTCGGGGCGGCCTTTTTTGGCTTCAAGGTTGGCGACATAACGATTTCGCCGTTCAGCATCCTCATTGCTATCGGCCTTTTCGCGCTGGCCTTCGGAATTTTTCACGCGGTGCTGCAATGGGTCGATTCAAAACTGTTTCCGCATCTGAATTTCGACCTCGGCTTGCGCAATTCCATCCGGACCAGTCTCGGCTATCTTGGTTTTCTTATCGCGGCCGGCCTTGCGCTTAGCTATCTTGGGCTGAATTTCGAAAATCTCGCCATTGTGGCGGGCGCCCTGTCGGTCGGGATCGGTTTCGGTTTACAGTCGATTGTGAATAATTTCGTCTCGGGTCTGATCCTTTTGTGGGAGCGCGCGGTCAGAGTCGGCGATTGGATCGTGGTCGGCGGCGATCAAGGATTCGTGCGCCGCATCAATGTCCGCGCGACCGAAATCGAGACTTTCGACCGTGCCCAAGTCATCATTCCAAATTCGAGTCTTGTGACCGGCGTCGTCACCAATCTCGTGCGCAACGACCGGACAGGCCGGCTGGTGATACCTCTCGCAGTCGTGCCTTCCGCCGATCCGGAAAATGTTCGCGAGGTTCTGTTTGCCATCGCGAAGTCGCACGAACTCGTGCTGAAGATTCCGGCGCCGCAAATTCTGTTTACCGGAATGTCCGCCAGCGCGCTCAACTTCGAACTGCGTGTCTTCGTTGGCGACGTGGAAACGAGCGTCCGCGTTAAGAGCGACCTTCACTTCGCGATCTTTCGGCGATTTAAGGAGGAAAAGTTCTTCGACACACCAGCACCTTCCGCCACCAAGGTCGAGCTTGTCAGCTTCGAACATTTGGGAAGCTTGGCGAGACCCGTCGGCGAAATTTCCAAGGCGAGCCAGCCAAGGCGCGGAGCCGAAAGACGATGAACCGCCGTCACTGGGATTGATGAGGCTTTGTCCACTGATGCGGCAGACCGCGATCTGCCGGAGGCCATGCTTTAGAACCACGCGGCCCATTTGAGAAAAGTTTTTGTAGATCATGTGGCCATTTTGCGGTTGCCGCGGGAAATTGGAGCGTTTGATGGCGGCCGGACCCGGAGGATGACAAAATCATGCCGGGACGATTGCGCGACAAAAGGCATCTGAAAGCCGCGCCAGCCGCGCGCGCTTGTGATCGAGCATCGCCGTGAAATCGGGAGATAGTAGAAAGCTAAGCTCGCGTTCGCGGCTGAAAGTGACTGGGTCGGCCGTCACAAGCTCGCCGTCGCAATAGCCAGGATGACACATGATGAGGTGGCGCCTGCCCGGCGCGCGGAGATAGCGGGCGAAATCGGCGGCGAAATCACGGCCCGGGTCGAACGCCGAAAAGCCCGAAAACCCTTCGTTGATGGCGTAACCCCTGGCGGCAGCCTCGCGCGCAAAGCCGCGTGCGAGCCAGGATATTCCAAGCGCTTTTCGCAGTTCGACACCGCGCCGTAGAATGCGCCACGGACGATCGGAGCAATCGCGCAGCCAGATTTTTCTCGAAAGACCTTTTTGTTCAAGGCACGCGAACAACGCGGCGCGTATTTGCGGCAGAACCTGGACATGCTGATGTCCATCCACAAACGCGGGAGCGGCGTCGAAATGCTCGCAAAAACCGTCGAGCTGGCGCGAGATTTCCTGACCGATCTCGGCTTCCGGCAACGCGTTGCTCCGCGCCCCCTTGAGCACACGGCGAATCTCCGGCAGGCGGCCCGTGGCCGCGAACATTGGCATGCATGAAAGCGGGCTGCCAAGCGTGAGATTGAGATGGAGCCCGATGTCGGCCTTGGCCTTGAATGGGCGCAATTCCTGCGCAACTTTCGGCCAGAATGGCCGCGTTGTCATCGCGCTTACCGCGCTCAGCCGGCCGGCGCCGAGCGCTTCCAGAATGCCGCGGCTGACGCCAGGCGACAATGCATAATCATCAGCACAAAGGCAGAACGAAAAATATGCTTCGGCCGTGCCCACGATGATCAACCTCTTGCATTACGGCAATACGTCCAAACTCTCAGGTGAGGCATATTCTGGCTTTGGGCACTTAGGCAAGCAATCTTGCCCGATGCCATGCAAAAGCATAAGCGGGGAGTGCGCTAACCCCGGCAGGGCCGCGGTTGCGATACATGAGGTCTCTAGAAATGACAACATCCGGCACGGGGCCGGCGGACCCGAACGGCGCGGAGATTTCCGTGATCACGCCGGTTTATAACGAATCCAATAACATAGCGGCCTTACTGACGCGGCTAGTGCCCGTGCTCGCGCGATGCGCGGCCACGTTCGAAATCATTTTTGTCGACGACGGATCGACCGACGAGACGCTCGCATGTCTGCGCGCCGCCCATCACGCGGACCCACGTATTCGCGCGCTTTCGCTGAGCCGGAATTTCGGCAAGGAGATCGCGATAGCGGCGGGACTCGATCACGCGCGGGGGGCCGCGGCCATTATCATCGACGCCGATTTGCAGCATCCGCCGGAGCTGATCGAAACGTTTGTAGCGCGCTGGCGCGAGGGCTACAAAAATGTCTTCGCCCATTCGGGAGATCGAAGCCTCTATAGCCCGTTGCGGCGGATTTTGACGCATCGCTTTTACAAGATTTTCGGCTCGGTGGGAGAGACAAGCCTTCCGGAGGGAGCTGGGGATTTCCGGCTTCTCGATGCCCAGGCCATTGCGGCGGTTCGCGCAATGCGCGAGCACGCGCGCTTTTCGAAGGGACTTTATGCCTGGATTGGGTTTAAATCGATTGGGGTGTCATTCGATGCCGCGCCGCGCCTCCACGGCGCGTCCAAATTCAGCTACCGCAAATTGACACATTTGGCGCTCGACGGTCTCATGTCCTTTTCGACACTGCCTCTCAAGGTCTGGACTTTTATCGGATCGGCAATATCGGGGCTGGCGCTGACATTGGCGGCCTTCTATTTGACACGCACCCTCATTTCCGGGGACGACGTTCCCGGCTTTGCCTCATTGATTGTTTCGATTACCTTTTTTGCCGGCGTTCAACTGCTGTCGCTTGGCATCATAGGCGAATATATTGGCCGCATCTTCACCGAAGTAAAACGGCGGCCGCTCTACCTCATCGAAGAGCGCGTGGGTGTCGGCCCTGCTGTCGCCGGCGATTCCTTGACGGACAGAGACCAGGTAAATTGAAGTCATCCATGTACAAAAGCCTGGTTTCCGTCGGCGGCTTGACCTTGCTCTCGCGCGGCGCCGGTTTTTTGCGCGATATCATTCTTGCGGCCGTGCTTGGTGCCGGATGGCTCAACGATGCATTCGTCGTGGCCCAGCGCCTGCCCAATCATTTTCGCGCGATTTTTGGCGAGGGAGCTTTTAATTCCGCCTATGTTCCGAGCTACGCGGCGGTGCTTCAATCCGAAGGTCTTGCCCGTGCGCGGCTGTTTTCCGGCCAGATTTTTCTCGGCCTGCTCGCTTCCCAAATTCTCGTCGTCGCGCTCGCCATCACCTTCACCCCCGCTCTCATCGACACTCTGGCGCCAGGCTTCCGCGCGGATCCGCAAAAATTCGAGCTCACCGTCACGCTGACCCGTATCACCTTTCCCTACCTTTTGTTCATCACGCTCGTCACGCTGCAATCTGGCACCCTAAACGCGCACGGCCATTTCGCTGCCGCGGCCTTCACCCCGGTCTTGATGAATCTGTCGATGATTGTTTTTCTCGGCCTGGCTTTTCTTTTCCCCAACGCCGGCTTGGCGGCGAGTTGGGGATTGACAGTCTCCGGCGCGCTGCAACTTGCGCTGACCTCGGCGGCAGCCTATCGCGCCGGAATTTTCGAGCGCTTCGCGCGCCCCGCGATGACGCGGCAAATCAAGCGCTTTTTTGCGGCGCTGGGTCCGGCGGTGATTGGCTCGGCCGGCACCCAGATAGCGCTTTTCGCCGATACTATCATCGCTTCCACGCTGCCGACAGGCGCTGTTTCCTCGCTCTATTATGCCGACCGCATCTACCAATTGCCGCTCGGCGTCATCGGCATAGCGGCGGGCACCGTGCTGTTGCCGGAGATGAGCAAGCTGTTCGCGGCCGGCAACCGGAACGGCGCGTTGCATGCGCAAAATCGAACCATGGCGCTTTCGCTCGCGCTGACGGCGCCATTTTTCATCGCTTTCATCATGATCCCAGATGATATCATGCGCGGGGTGTTTCAGCGCGGCGCATTCACGGCACAGGCGGCCGGCGAGTCGGCCGCGGTCCTTACGGCCTATGGCTTTGGGCTTGTCGCGATTGTTCTTGTGCGCTCGGCCGTGGCAAGCTTTCAGGCACGGGGCGATACGAAAACGCCGATGCTGATCGCGCTCGCAGCGGTGGCGATCAATGTTGCCTTGAAAATCGTGCTGTTCAAGCCCTTTGGCGCGCCAGGGCTTGCCGCCGCGACGGCAGCAGGCGCGTGGATCAACTTCGCCGGCTTGTGCTTTTTCGCGATCCGCCGGGGCGCCATGAAGGTAGATCTCTATTTGTGGAAGACGGCGACAGCGGTAACCGCGGCTTCGTTCAATCTGGCGGTTTTCGCACTGTTTGCCGCGCCTCCCGCCCGGCGCGTGGCGGCTGGCCTCGGCAGCTTCGCAAATGTGTTTGAGCTTTTGTTGCTTGGCCTTGCGGGCGCGCTTCTCTACGCGCTCGTTCTCATGGCTGGGTTGCGGATCGCCAATGTGAAGCTCGAACGATCGCGGGGCAATCGATAGGTCATTATGAATTCGGACAAAGGGTCCGCGGCGCTGCTCGTGCGAGAGCGTGCCTCCATTGCCGTGGTCTTGTTCAACGCGCTGATTACTGAGGCTGGTACCCAGCTTTTGCCGCTTCGTCCAAATATTGCTGCTCGCAGCCGCGCGTCAACCCGCCTTCTCCCCTGTGGCACATCCCGCTCAGGGCGTACATCGCTTCACTGACGCCGTTTTTCGCTGCTTTTTGATACCAAGACTTGGCAATCTTGAAATCCTTACGGGCGCCCCCAAGGCCTCGGTGATACATCGCACCGAGTTTTAATTGGGCCATGCCGTGGTCTCTGCCGGCAGCCGTATGAAAATAGCCGAACGCTTTTTGCTCGTCCAATTCAACGCCTTCGCCACGGCCATAGAGGAGGCCCAATCCATAGGCTCCCGCCGGATCCCCGGCGGTATCTAATTTCGTCGCTATGTCTAGCGCCTCTCCGTAGTTCCTTAGTTTCTCCGCTGTTTCAAAATCCTCGAAACTCGGCGTCTCCGCAACTTGCCGAGAGGCCACCCGGGGCGGGTTTGAAGGAAGGTTTTTCTTGACGCAGTCCAACGGAAAATTCGTGGAGTCGCAATCCGCTGGCGCCACTAACTTGTCCGAAGGGGCGAGGACGCGCCCTTTATCAGCCAGTTGATCAGGTTGGCGATTGGACATCGCTGTTGACGGGTCTTCCCGCGTTAGTTCGTGCCGCGCCTCGTTCAGGCTCGTCGAGGGTTCGCGTTTCGGCGCGAGCTCGTAACTTATGCTGGAAGCATTTTTTCCGGGATACCGGATGGATGGCGATTGGCCAACGGGGTTTTCGGGCAAGGGACCGGGTTCCAGCCACGACAAAACCGGGGCAACAACTGCCGCAAGCGGCAACCCCGCCGCTAAACCAATTTGAACGGCGGGATGAAGCCCCTTGAACCGGCGCGCGACTGCCGCTGCCCGGCTCCGCAACAAAGCAATCGTGACGGTGTGCAAGGGCTTGCGTTTCACAATTTGATCCGCGGTCGCCTGCGCTTGAGCGGGGCGGATATAATTCTGGATGATACCGGTCGCATCGCCCCGTAGCGCAGAGGCGCCAACCGCGCCGCTGAAGGCGCGCATCGAAGGAAAGCGTTGCTCGGGCCGCTTGGACAAGGCCGTCATAATGGCGGATTCGAGTGGCGGCTCGACCCCAGGGATACGGGGAATCAGCGGCGGCGGCGGCCTGCCGAGATGCGCCTTGGTCAGCTCGAAATCGGTCGTCCCGCTGAACGGCGGAGCGCCAGCCAAAAGTTCGTAGAGCACAATTGCAAGCGAGTAAATGTCGCTGCGCTCGTCGCCCTCCAGACCGCGGCATTGTTCAGGCGACATATAGAGAGGTGTTCCGACCGCGCTGCCCGCGCGGGTCATGCGATCGCTCCCGCGCACCCGCGCGATGCCGAAATCCATGATTTTGACGCGGCCCGAATCGGTGACCATCAAATTCGATGGCTTTATGTCGCGATGAATCACGCCCTGTTCGTGGGCATAGGATAACCCGTCGGCAACTTGGGCGACAATGGCGAGACTTTCCCTTGTCCCGAGCCCTTTATGCCGCTCGCCAATGATTTGCTCGACGGTGCGGCCCCTGACAAGTTCCATGATCATGCAGACGTGATCGTCCTCTTGCCGCAGTTCATAGAGTGTCGCGACATTGGGATGATTGAGACGGCCAAGACTCTTTGCCTCGGCGAGGAAACGATCGACGTAGCTTGGGTCGCTCGCGAGTTCCGGGCGCAAGAATTTTATCGCCACTTCGCGGCCGACTCTTGTGTCGATACCCGCATAAACTTCGCCGGCGCCGCCAGTGGCGATCCGCTGGGTCGTCCGGTAGTGGCCTATCGTGGCGGGGGGGCTCATGAAAAATCCTCCGGTAATGCAATCCTTGCTGCAGCGGCGCCCTCCGCTGCTTCGGTTTCGGCAATCGCGACCCGCCGCGTCGCTGTCTGCGCCTCGGCCGCGGGACCGCCAGGCGCGCGCACGGCAAAAACGCCGGCCGACACGTTGTCGTATCCGCCTGCTTCGAGCGCCGCGTTGATGAGTTGCCGGCAAGCCTCCTGCGGCGCCGCTCGCGCGGCGATCTCCGCTATGGCCGCATCGTCCACCATGTTCCAAAGACCGTCGGTGCAAAGGACGAGAATGTCGCCTTCGAGGAGGGGGATCCCTTCATCCCAGACGGCTGGAACAATCTCCGCACTTGTGCCGAGCGCCTGCAAAATGACATTGCCGCCGCCCACGACCTTGGCCTCCTCTTCGCTCAAAAGGCCCTCGCGGATCAATTGCGCATGGAGCGTCTGATCGCCGCTCAATTGTGTCAATTTGCCATTGCGCAAGATATAGGCTCGGCTGTCGCCGACATGCGCGAGCCAGACTTGTCCATCGTTGATGGCGAGCGCCGTGCATGTCGTGCCCATGCCCTTGCGAGCGGCGGATTGCTTGCCTTGTTCGATGATGGCGCGGTTGGCGGTCTCGAACGCGAGCATCAAGGATTCTGGGACCGGCCCCCGCCGCGAAAAATAAACCCGCCGCACGGTCTCCACCGCGAGCGCGCTCGCGACCTCGCCGGCCGCATGTCCGCCCATTCCGTCGGCGACGATGAGCAAACACCCCCGGCTCGCGGAGGATTCGTTCTTGGCTGGAATGACGAAGGCGACAGAATCCTCGTTCGAAGTCCGGACACGGCCAACATCGGTCAGCATCGCCCCCGCGATCTCGAACCCGTGGGAATTCTCCGGCCCACGCGCCATGACCTGGCGCCTCCCTCGCTACGGATGTTGCGACATCAGGAGATCGCGGCCGTATTTGATCGGGACGGCTTCGGTTGTTTTGGCCCCGCCTTTATCCCGTCCATAGGTAAAGAGGCCGATGACTTTCCCCGCCTTGTTGAAAACCGGACCGCCGCTGTTGCCGGCGCCGGTCGAATTGATACTCATCTGAATAACGTCCCCCAACTGGCCTCCCACGGTGACGCCATTCACCGTCTTGACGGCGGGGCTGATCACCGAGACGATTCCCTCGCTCACGAATGGCTGTGGCACGACGTCGGTGATCTCTCTATACTGACCAGCTTCGATGGTGGCGCTCCTTGCCAACGTCGGAGCTGCCACGGAAGGGAATCCGACGGCGACCACGGGTTCGCCGACGGTCACGATATCATCGGAGGCTATGTCCAGTTTCTTGAGTTGCTGGGGCGTGTCGACCTTAATGAGAGCCGCATCGCTGTCGTTGGAGAAACGCACGAGACTTGCGTTGCCGCTTCCGCGGCTGTTCGCGAAACGGACCTCGAGCAAGTCGTTGCGTCCGAAAAATGTGCGATTGTCGCTTTTGGTCGGGTCGGGAACGTTGCTCTCCTCGCCAATCGGAATCGCCCAATCTCTCATGAAGATGATACCGCCGCCCGCCGGAACCCAGCGTCTTAAGGCGCTATACGTGTCATCGTCCAAGTCCATCAGCTTCGTCGGCGGTCGTCTCAGCTTCTTCTCCTTGGCGCCAGGGCCGGTGCCGTAGTCGTACAGCCAGCCGCACCCGTGCTCGCCGGAAGTGGCCAGATCCGATTGTCCGAACGAGAGGTTCCATGGCGCCGCGACATGTTTGTTGGTCAGCATGAACCCTGATTCGCTGACCGCGAACCCAGTGCCTCTCGCTCTCTCTCCAATCGGAATATTGGAACGGAAGTCATCTTCGAGCGTGAGCCAACGAACGATGCCGTACTTCCCCAAATCCACATAGGCGGGGCATGTTTTGGTCTCGTTCATCTTGGCGAGCTTGGCCTTGATTGTCTGATGGAAGATCGGCCTGCCGGTTGTCTGGTCATAGAGGCGCCATGCCCTGGTGATTTGGGCCGTCGCGTTGCCAAATTTCTCGACGATCTCCTGCGCGCTCATGCCGCGGTCTTCCGCGGACTTCTTCTCTAGATTGGCCTGCCGTTCTTGCACCTTGAACTCGAGGCCGCTCTCTCGTTCGGCCATCTCCTCCTTCGCGCGTTGCAGTTCGGCGCGTTGCGCATTTTGGTCACGGATATGTTTCAAGTAGAAAGCGCCGCCGCCCAAAATCACGAAAGCCGTGATGGCCGCGATCGAAGTTCTCCAGACGCGGCTTGTCGCCTGGCGTTCCTCGTCGAGCATGTGGAACAAGGTTTCCTTGCCGACAGCCACCTTCGGCGGCGGCTCGAACTTCTGAATCGCCGGCTCGGCGTCCTTATCGCTCGCCAAAACGGCGTCTCGGGCGGCGATCCCGGCGGCCTCGATGACGCGCGTCGCCGCGGCGTCGCTAATGTCGATGACCCGCGTGCGCGCCACCAAATATCCTGGCCTTGGTTGCACGTTGAAGACGAATTTTATCCCGTTCTTGCCCAGCTCTATCGAATCCTCGGGCAAGAGCTCTACCTCCTCGGTGATCCGTTCGCCATTGAGAAACGTGCCGTTGTTGCTGCCGAGATCGGCAAGACGGAATGAGATTCGGCCGGAGCGAACCACCCGGATCACGGCATGGCGGCGGCTGACGAAATCGTCGCGCGAAGAGTCGAACGCTATATTTGACTTGGGATCGCGGCCGATGGTTATTGCATTTACGCCGGCAAGAGAAATATGTTCGATCTGATTGGCCTTGGAGCCGGATACATGACGGATGACTATTTCTTCTACATCATTATTGCTCATGGCGATGTACCCTCCATGCGTAGCAAAATCTACGCGAGCATGGTGCTGCCAATATCGTCGAGCTCGACCGCGCAACACCTATTGGCCGCATTCTTAACACCTTTTTGCCACTTTGGCGAGAGCCTCACGCCGCGGTGATGTACGGGAGTTTGTGTCAGCGGTGAGAGGGGGTACTCGGGCGGGTTGTCGAGACTCACCGTCAAGGAGCACCCCCAATGCCACATTGCGTGA
>JBQTKC010000459.1:0-10060 GCA_052386575.1 Beijerinckiaceae bacterium | reverse complement strand
TTCTCCAGTAGGACCGACGATGTCCCTGAGCTTCTCGCCAGACTCGGGTCCACGACACTTTGAATGTCCGGATGCGGTGCGGCGCCGGTTGTGTGGAAATAGACAAATAGACAAGTTTCGGTACTATGCGGGAATGGTTGACTCTGCGTTCTCACCCCATCGCGGCCTCGAAAGCGCTACGGACCCCATGGCGGTACTAAAGCTCTATGTGGACTTGGCAAATTCCGAAAGGCAGGCCATTTGGGCTCGCTACGCAACCATGGTTGTTGGCAATTCCTTGATATTCAGTGCGATATTTAGTCCCATTAAACCGGGAGTAAGAACGTCAGAAACCGTGAATTTGCCTTACAGTGCTGCCGGAATCCTACTTTGCGCTGTCGGATTCCTACTTTGCCTCGTTTGGGTCGCCATGACCTGGGTGGGATGGAGTTGGTACCGTACATTGATAACGGATTTCAAGAAATTAAAAATTCCCGAATCAAACCCCTTCGAGCAGTCACACCCCCGACATCCAAACATAATGTTCTTTTGTGCGATGTCCGTTCCTTTCATCTTTATGTTAGTGTACATTATAGGATTGGTATACCTAATGTGCGCGGGAAGATAGAAACGCGTGCCAGCCGTTTAGGTTCTGTTTCCTTTGAGCTTGCAGCAAAACCTGTCCGGGGCTCCATATGGGTGCGGCTCGCGCGCGCAGCGAGATATTACCCGGGCAAACACTTCAATGCAAAAGATATTGGCCGTTGATTGCTTGCCCCAGGCGGTCGTTGTCCTCGACGAAGGCGGTGATGAATTCATGCAGGCCGGTCTTGAAAATCTCCTTTGTCGTTGCTGTTGCGAGCCGCGCCATCACCTCATGCGCCTGGCTTTGCGAGGGGCCGGTGCTTCCGTAGGCGCCGCCGATCGCGTCGAGGAAATGGACGATATTGTCGTAGCAGGCGATGAGCGAGCGCGGCATTTCCTTTTTGAGGATCAGAAGTTCGGCGATCAGCCACGGCTTCACGCTCTCGTGATAGACCCAATTATACGCGGTGAGCGAGGAGACCGCACGCAGAATCGCGGTCCATTGGAAATAGTCGACCGAGCCGCCGACCGTTTCGGTTTCCGGCAGCAGCACATGGAATTTCACGTCGAGGATACGGGCGGTGTTGTCCGCCCGCTCGATATAGAGGCCGACGCGCGAGAACCAATAAGCGTCGTTGCGCAACATGGTCCGTTCGACGCAACCGTCATAGTCGAGCGACGTTTTCTTGACGAATTCGAAGAAATGCGACAGGGCCTCGCGGTCGTAGCGGCTGGAACCAATGTTGCTTGCCTCGAAACGTTGAAGTTCGATCCAGGCGCCGTTTATGGCCTCCCACATTTCGGCGGTGAGCGCGGTGCGCACCGCCCGCCCGTTGGCTCGGGCGAACTTGATGCAATTGCAGATCGAGGAAGGATTGTCAGGCGCGAAGGTCAGGTAATCGACGACGCTCGCCTCCCCGGCGGCGCCGCGGGTCGCGCGAAAACCCTGCGCGGCGCCCGACGATTCAAGCGCGCTTTCCCATTCGGTGCCGGTCCCGGAATAGCTCGCGGGCAGGGTGGCGAGGCGTTGCGCCGCCTTAACAATCCGGGCAAGAAAATCGGCGCGCTCGACGTAGCGCGCAAGCCAATAAAGATTGTCCGCTGTGCGAGAAAGCATTGCCTGCCTCTCAAAGCATGATTAGGCGAAAATGGAAATCGGCTTCGCGACGAGGATCACGCGGAAACAAAGCCATTGTATCACGTCTTGCTCAAGGCAACCTCCCTTCGCCCCTCCGCCAAGCTGGCAGCTACGAGCCCAGTATAGTGCTGAATGAAAACGCCGGGCTCGTCACGGAGGCTAAGGTTCACGAGCGCGCGCGCGACATTGGCAGCCGGGATGGGACGATAAATCACGAGCGGGCCGATCAATAATGGCGCAACCATCTTCGCTGCAACGATGCCAGCGCGCTCACCGGTGCGAACTTCTGCCCGCTGACCCAAAAGAAAACTCGGACGTGCGTTGTCGACGCGCAAATAGCCGCAGGCGCGAATGGCCGCTTCCGCTTCGCCCTTGGTGCGCAGATAGAAATTGCTGGATCGAGGGTCGGCGCCGGCGGCCGACACCAGTCCGAAGTGACTGGCTCCCGCCGCTCTGCCGAGCGCCGCGAACGCCGCCACGTAATCCCGATCCACCCGGGCGAATCCATCTTTCGACCCGGCTTTTCGAATGGTCGTCCCTAACGCACAGATGAGAGCATTTGGTGCCAGAGCGAAGATCTCAAGCTGATATTGGTCCAAGGCATCGAAATCAACCTCGAAAACCTTAAGGGTCTCTTCCGACGCCAAACCCTCGATGGACAAGCTGCCGCCGCGACGCACGAGAGCAATGACAAAATGCCCGGCCGCAACGGCGAATCTGATAGCAGCGTGGCCGACGAGACCGCTACCACCGGCTATCAGGATGGTATGAGTCTTGCCGGCCATTTCGGCAACATCCCGCTTCCTTGAAAATCATGTCGATTGGCTTTGACTTTGGCTTTGCGACGGAAGGCTTTCGTCAAAAATCGAATCCTCGACAATCCAGGTATCCTTGGTGCCGCCGCCCTGGCTCGAATTGACGACGAGCGAATTCTCCTTCAGGGCCACTCTTGTCAATCCGCCCGGCACGACCCTGCTGCCATTCGCGCCGGTGAGAACGAAGGGCCGCAAATCGACATGGCGCGGGGCGATGCCGGCATCGAAAAAAGTCGGGGTCGTGGAGAGCGCGAGCGTCGGTTGGGCAATGAAATTATCAGGGTCGCGGGCGAGTTTGCCCGCGAAAATCTCGCGTTCGGACTTCGAGGCATGCGGCCCCACAAGCATGCCGTAGCCGCCCGAGCCATTGACTTCCTTCACGACGAGTTCAGCGAGATGTTCCTGCACGTAACGCAAGGCGCCGGGCTCGCGGCAACGCCAAGTCGGCACATTGTTCAAAATCGCGGTTTCGCCAAGATAAAATTCGATGAATTCCGGCACATAGGTATAGATCGCCTTGTCGTCGGCGATGCCGGTGCCGACGGCATTGGAGATGGTTACATTGCCGGCCAGGTAGGCGCTCATCAGGCCGGCGACGCCGATGATCGACTCGCGCCTAAACACGCGCGGATCGAGGAAACCGTCGTCGATCCGCCGGTAGATGACATCGACTCTTTTCGCGCCTTCCGTTGTGCGCATGTAAACGACATCGTCCTCGACGTGCAGATCGGAGCCCTCGACGAGCTCGACGCCGAGCTTATCGGCCAGGAAGGAATGTTCGTAATAGGCCGAGTTGAACCGGCCGGGCGTCAGCACCACGATTGTTGGCTCGCCTTCCGCCGCCGGGGGTGCGAGCGACCGCAAGGCGGCGAGCAGGGCATCTGGATAATTCTCGATCGGGGCGACGCGGTGCTCGGCGAAAAGGTCGGGCGTGACGCGGATCATGACCTCGCGATTCTCCAGCATGTAGGAGACCCCCGAGGGCGTGCGCAAATTGTCTTCGAGCACGTAGAAATCGTCTTCGCCGGTGCGGACCACATCAATGCCGGCGATATGCACGTAAATACCGTGCGGCACGCGAAAGCCCGCCATTTCGGGCCGGAATTCGGCGTTGCGCGCGACGAGATCGGCCGGGATGCGCCCCGCTTTGAGAATTTCTTGAGCGCCATAGATATCGGCGAGGAACAGGTTGAGGGCTTTCACCCGCTGCACGAGGCCTGCTTCGAGACGGCTCCATTCCGAGCGCAGCAGCATGCGAGGAATAATGTCGAAAGGGATCAACCGCTCGGCGCCGTCCGATTCTCCTTCGCCATAGACCGCGAAGGTGATGCCGATCCGGCGAAACAACAGCTCCGCTTGCGCGCGGCGCGCGGCGAGAAGCCCGGCCGGCGTCGCCGCGAGCCAGCTCGCGATCTTGCCATAGACGGGGCGGATCGCGCCGTCCGCCAAGCTCATTTCATCGAAACATCGTGGCTGCGGCCCGCGCTCCTTGTCGCCGGTGATCGGGGCCGCCGTTGGCCGCATATGGCCTTTCTCGCATGGATGCTCTTGCATCGAAGCACATCGTGGAGACGGAACCTTCCGCGAAGAAGGGCCGGGAACAATGGTAGCGCACGGCACGCGGGCAGACCGCGATGACCGGTGTGCCATGAGCAAACAAGCATTTACCATGCCAGACTTCCGCAAAAAAGGCCAGCAACGGCCTTGCGGCGCGGGCGCATGGCACGGCGAGGCCGGCGTGGCAGGAAGGAAAGACCGCCAGGCCGCGAATGTCTTAGAGCTCAGCCCCAAGCCCGGCGAAGAATTGCTCTGTTTCGCCGCGCCGGCGCGGAGCTTTCATTGCCGAACCACGGTTGACTTCGATCTGCAACATATCGGGATCATGCTCTATTTTGTTTTCGGGACGGGCCGCTTTGCACATGGAAGTACGCCAAAGGCGTCGATCTTTTGCCAGACGTATTCGCCATCGCCCTTGGCTAATTTGAAATGCGGCTCAGGCAATCGCCATAATTTCATGTCGATCCCGGCTGGGAGTTCCTTGCCCGGATCGAGCGGCGCGACGATCCAAGCGGGCGCATCCTCTCGCAGGCAGAGCTGCCGCGCCCCCACTTCCGACAATCGCGGCGAATCCGCGCTCCGAGGCTCGCTCCATCGCGCGAAGCTTTTTTGATCGGCGAGCCTCAAATCCATCAGGATTTGCGTCCGGCGCCGCCATTCGGTAGCAAGGCCGGGCGAAAAGATAGTTGGGAAACCTTGCAGTGCCGTTGCCCATTGGGGCCGGCCGAGCATAAACCAGGGCTCGGCCCATCCGTCGATCCAGAGCACTTCTCCTTGGCGTTGATCGATCAGCCGCGTGAGGCCCACGGGCGAGCGGTTCTCCTCCATCTGTTGCGCTGGCGACCGGCGGTCCCAAAACGGCACAACCAAAGCAACCAAAAGCAAAGCGAAACTGGTTTGCAGGAGCGGGGCGACGCGCGGCCGGGCGACGGCGAAATAAGCGGCAAGGCCGCAAACCGGAAAGGCGAGGAAGCCCTTGAGCAAGACAAGTACTGGATCGCCGTAGCCCGCTGGCGCGGCCATGGCAATGTGCCAAGGTTGGGAAACGAGGCGGAGCTGCCAAATCGCGCCAGCCACAACGGTGAAGACCCAAGTGGCGAGAGCAAATTGGGGTTTGACCGCAGGCGCGAACCATTTCGCGCCAAAATGCAGAACAAGCGCCAAGAATGTGGCGGGAGCGGCAACCCCAAACTGCGTCTGAAACGACCAGCCCAGCGCCAACAAGGCCAAGACCATTCGCCCGCTCGGGCCGCGCGGCCAAAGTTCAATAGCGCAGACGCCCAAGGCCATCGCCCCGGCGGCGGACATCAGCCAAGCCGTGCGCCAGGGCTGAACTTGCACGACGAGAAGCGACGAGAGCCAGTCGCCAAAAATCGCGGAAGAGGCTATGCCGCCCAACCCAACCACTATGATCGCCGCAAGGATCCGCCGCCGGCGTCCTTGCTGAAAATGCGCGGCAATGGCGAATGTCGCCGTCTGAACGATGAGCGGCGGGAACGACTCCATTGGCCAGAGGCTTGGAAACAAAAATGGGCTGTGCAACTCTTGAAGGCTCGTTAGGGATGGATCGAGCACCGTGAAAAGCCGATCCAACAAGGGCGCGCCGAGCGCGCCCGCCGCGATCAGCAGAACGCCGGCGAAGGCGCAAAACACTAACCAGCGCTTGTCTTCCAAGCCGAGGACGGCGACAAAGACGCCAAGTCCGGCGAGCGCCATGATCGGATGCAAAACAGCCGCCGCGACGAGACAGCAAAGGCAAACAACATCGCGTCTTGCCGCAAGCGCGGCGATGCCGGCCAGCACCAAGGCCTCGGCGAAAGGGCGCGGAATGGCTTGCAGCTCGGCGAAGCCAAACACATGGGCTGCGCCATAAGATGCGGGCAGCAGGGCGGCGAATATCACAACAGCCCAAACGGCTGCCCCCTTGGCGAATTGCCGCGCGAAGGCCGCGGCCGCGAAAAACCATGCGAGCACCGCCATCACCGCCAATGCTTTGGCGGCCATGGCCAGCCCGAGACACCAGACCATCGCCTTCGCGGCGAAGCAAAACAAGCTGAAGCCGAATTGCCCGTCATTGACGAACATCAGATCGCGTCCAACTTCATTTGGATCGAGATCGGCAAGCGCGCGGCCCATATTGATGTAAGCGTCCTGGACAATGCCCCGGTAGGGACGGCTCGAGACAAAAAGGCTCAACGCGATCAACGGGACTTGCCAAGAGGTTTTCGCTGCCGCGCGAAATGATGAGGCGAGCAAATGCTTCATGCCTGGCCAGGAGCACGGGCCGCGACCCTGTCCCGGCCGGAATGTTCCAGCCTTAACCGGAGCGCCGTCTTTGGCTGCCGCTTGGCGGCTGTTGCCGATCGCTCCGCCGCGCATCATTTCGAAGAGAAGGCGGGCGCGTCGCCGAGCCAAATACTTTTCTTCAAGGGCTGCCATATGCCAGATGAAATGTACCTGTGCACGCTTATGGTCAAAGCCGCTAAAATAATGCCGGCAATGATATCGACAAAATAATGCCCTCCCATGGCGGGAGAGGACAAGATGATGAGCAGATTTAAAACCAGCAACGGGATTTTGACGATGCGCAACGGCCTTGCGGCGCAGGCGCATAGCACGGCGAGGGTGGCGTGGAAGGAAGGAAAGACCACCAGACCTTGATTGGCCAACGAGTCGATACTGCGTAAAGTGCCATTGCGCAGGTCGGCCCATTGGGCAACGTAACCGGTGCTGGAAGCTATGGGAAGGTGGTAGTAGACAAAAGCGCCCGAGGCAGGGGTGAGCGCCCCGATACCCAAGGCGGCAATCACTGAAATCATGAACCAGAGCAAGAATGTTCGAGCCGGGTTGTGGTGGCCAAACATTTCCAAGGCGATGAATAAGATCAGCGTCTCCGGGCCTAGGCTCCTGTACGCTATATTCGCGCTGGCTTCGATCGCAGGATGACGGGTGAGCCACTGATACATTTCAAGCCAATTCAAGCCGAGCGCCTGGTCGGCGGTTGCCAGTGCCTCATCCCATCTGGGCAAGGGCAGAATACCGGTTAAGATAAAACTCAGTATTGAAACGGCATTGGTGAACAGTATCAGCGCGAGAACGGTGTGCGTGAGTTGGGCTAATCTCAGGGTTGTTTTGGGGAAACTTCGCCACCTTCGGCAAATCACAAGCACCATGGCAAGGACGATCAATCCCGCCAGGATCCTCATTTGCGAGGAAGCTTCCAGGCGAAATGAAGTTTCCGCCAGAAGGATGGCATCGGAGAGTGCGACCGCCAGGATGATGGTCCACTCCATCGGCATCGCGGCGACTCCGTGCAGGCTTAATGGCCAGCGGCGGCAAAGCCGAGCCAGATCGCTGTTTCGGGATAGAGCATGAGGCCAGCGGTCGCCAGCGCGATGCCATAAGGGATGCCGGTGCCGGGCTCATGCAAGCGGGTGGCCCATTGGCGTGCCAGGAGAGCACCCGGCAAGGGCCATTTTCGTAGCATGATGATCGAGAGGGTCAGCACACCGCCGATAAGGCTGGCCGAAAGCGCGTAGTCGCCGAGATGATCAAACCCCAGCCAAATGGCGGTCGCCGCCGCGAGCTTTGCATCGCCGCCGCCGATCCAGCCCATCGCGAACAAGCCGAATGCGAAAACGAGCATCGCCGCGCCGCAGGCGAGATGCCGCAAGATTTGAGTCGCCGGGAGGCCGCAGGCGAAGGCCATGGCAATGAACAGGACGGCGAGCGCGATAGAGATGCGATTCGAAATCGTCATCGTCAAGAGGTCGGAAACGGCGGCGAAGACCATCAGGGCCGGAAAAAATAAGAGCGTTGCAGCTTCGAGCATGATCTTCAAGGTCCATTCCAATGAAAGGCGGACAATGGTTCGCGGTAACCGCAAGCGATTCGCTTTGTTGGGCGGACGGCGGGCGTGTTGGCGGGGCAGCGCTCTACCCCGAATTGGTTTGCGCTCCGCGCGACTTGACGGAAACTAGCTCGAACTCGATCACGGGAACCGTGATTTCATGCTGGCGTGGGGCCGGCGCCGTTACGTGAGAGCAGCGGAGATAGGCCCGAAGAAATTTGTCGAAATAGTCGTGCCGATTGTTTTCAGGGTGGAGATGATGCCGATCACGACCAAAGCGACGATCAATCCGTATTCGATGACCGTGACGCCGCTCTCATCGCCGGCAAATCGGATGAACAAGCGCATCATGGGGTAAGGCTCCTGGCGGGTTTTGGCGCCCTCCGCTCCGCAAGTTGGGCGCGGGGGGCGGCTTCGATTCGCGGATGTTATCAGACCAAATTGGCGGCGATCGCGTTGAACGTGCCCGAGAGGTCGGTGCCGACCAATTTCACGGCGGTGATAATGACGACGGCGATCAAGCTAGCGATAAGACCATATTCGATGGCCGTGACGGCGGATTGATCGCGGGTAAAGCGGTGAAGCAAATGACGCATGGGTTACTCCGTTGTCGGCGCCCCGCCGGACGCCCGTGTTTGGCATCCACCAAATCCGGGCGCCAGACAGACGGCACGGACCATATCAAACCAAATTGGCGGCGATCGCGTTGAACGTGGACGAGAGGTCGGTGCCGACCAATTTCACGGCGGTGATGATGACGACGGCGATCAAGCTAGCGATAAGACCATATTCGATGGCCGTAACGCCGGATTGATCGCCGATAAAGCGGTGAAGAAAATGACGCATGTTGAAACTCCTCAGTGTACGGTTACTTGAAGGTTCCAGTCCAGGTATTTGCCTGGGTGTTTCTGGAATACGGCGATAATAAACAGCTAAAACCTTGAAAGTACTTAGTACATCGCATAAACATTTATGTTAACGTATAATAACTATTTCATTGGTTATATATTTCTTTATGGCAACTATGGTTCAAAAGATTGAATTGCGGCTTGCCACGGGATTGGCGCAAGCGGCGGCGAGTCAAACTTCGCGCGAATGGTTTTCCTTGGCGAGTCCAGCCGTAGCCCGCCGGCCTTTTGTGCGCTGCTTAAGGCGTTTTTGACGGTTGGCATTCTAGATTGCGGCGCGCCCGGCCGTCCTGCCGCGCGCGAAGTGATCGTCCCGGACGATCGCTTCGCGGCTACGCTCCGCTAGCTATCCACAGAAGGAACGGAAACGGGCATGACCGGCCAGAAGAATAGACTGTTGGATTCACCCCGGCCAAGCCGGAGGCTTCACTGGCTGGGCGAGGCGAAGCTCGAGTTTCCGGCCGCAATGCGCGCGTCTTCGGGATACGTACTCTTGGCAATCGTCATGGCTACGTACGTGCTCTTTGTTTTCGATGGGCGCGGCACGCTTGCTTTCGGCGAGCTCCCTGACCCGGATTCCTGGACCCGCGCCGTTCTGCTCCGCGACGCTCTAGAAACTGGATCATGGCAGCAGTTTCTTGGCCGCGACTCCTCCGGATCCGGGACTTCCCTTCACTGGACGCGGCTCGTCGAAATCCTCGCCCTGCCGGTCGTCCTGCTACTGGAACCGTCGCTTGGGCGCGACGGCGCAATCCTGGCGGTGGCAACGATGTTCGGCCCGGTCATGTTTGGCTCCTTGACGGCCGCCCTTTGGTGGGCTGTCCGGCCCTTCGTCGCCTGGTCGCCGGCAATGTTGTTCGTCCCGGCCGCCGCCGTCATGGCGCCGGCGTTGCTAGCTTACGGCGGAGCCGGCCGTTTCGGCCACCACCTCGTCATTCCTCTTTGCACCGCCATGGCATTCGCCCATGCCGTACGGGCCGCCTGCAGCCGCGGCGGTTGCGCCAACTCGGCCATTCATGCGGGCCTATGGTGCGGCCTCGGCACCGCCGTCTCGGTCGAAATGCTGCCCTTTGCGCTCCTCGCTTTCGCGGGAGTAGCCCTCGCATGGGTACTCGATGGGGATGAGGCGGCTGCAGGCCGTGTGGAGGGATGCGCGGTTGGCTATACCGTCATCGCGGCCGCGGCCTGGCTACTCGATCCTCCAAACGGCGGGCTTTTCGCAATCGAA
>JBQTKC010000458.1:0-1681 GCA_052386575.1 Beijerinckiaceae bacterium | reverse complement strand
CAGGCGGGCGTGGAGTGCTTCGGTCTGGATCGTAAACGCCGACGCCGAACTTTGCGCGGTCGCCTCGAGCCGCTCGCTCATCGCCTCCGAATGGAGCGACAACGCTCCAAGCGTCTCGCCGACGGTCGCGTTCAGGCGGGCGTGGAGTGCTTCGGTTTGGTTCGCAAACGCCGTCGCCGAACTTTGCGCGGTCGTCTCGAGCTGCTCGCTCATTGCGTCAGAATGGCGCGACAACGCGCCAAGAGTCTCGCCGACGGTCGCGTTCAGGCGGGCGTGGAGCGCCTCGGTCTGGCTGGTGAGCGAGGAAACGGAACGGTGCGCCGTCAATTCCAGGCGCTCGCCAATCTCCTCCCAGTGGCTTGACAGCGCGCCAAGAATTTCGGCGCTCGTCGCGGCGAGCCGCTCATGCAACGTTCCGGTTTGGCTGGCAAGCGCGGCAACCATGGTTTGCGCTGTCGAATCCAACTTCTCGCTAATATGTTCGGAGTGGTCCGTCAGGGCCGCGAAGGTTTCGTTGCGCGTCGCGGCGAGACGATCGTTCAGCGTAGCGGTATGGCTGGTGAAAGTCCCCACCGTGTCTCGCGCCGTGGACGCCAATTGGTCATGCAGGCGCTCGGAATGGCTCGTCAACGCGGCGAGCGTGTCGGCGGCCGTTGCCGCGACCCGCTGATGCAGTGCTTCGGTATGGCTCGTAAGATCGGCGGCGGTCGCATCGGCGGTCGCGGCGAAACGCCGATGAAGCTCGCCACCATGCTGCTCGAATTGGGTATGCAGTTTTGCCTGGCTTTCATCGAAGAGATTGGCAAGATTCTGGGTCACGTGTTCGAACGAATCTCGCGCTTCGGCGGTGCGATCCGAGATAATGCCGGCGATGCGTTCACTCATCCCGGCCAAATTATCGTGTAGCGTATTGCCTTGCACGGCGACGACATCATGCAGGCGGTCGCTGGTCTCGGCCAAGCGCACCGCGAGATTTTCGCCGCGCGAAAAAATTGTCTCGGCAATCCGCAGTCCGGTGGCGTCGAGCTGCTGGGCGAGGGCATCGCCGCGCATTTCAATATCGGCGGCGAGGTTCTCCTTGGAGGCCTTAAGCTTGCCGTCCATTTCAGCCACGCGATCGGCAAGCGTCCGCGCGATGCCATCGCTCGCCCCCGAAAGACTGGCCGTGGCGTCTTGTCCGGTTTGCGTCAGCCGCTTGATGAGATCAATCCCGTGTGACGACAATTGATCGACGAGATCGTCCCGGCCCCGGTCCAGCGCCGTCTTGATTTCGTCGCCCTTGGCGTTAAGCGAGGCGGTAACACGGCCGGCGGCTTCGCCAACGCTCTCCGCGAAACGCGTGGACGCCCCGGCGAGATCGCGGGTGAGGTTATCGTGCGCCAGCGAGATCGCTCCCCGCACACGATCGGCATTGGCCAGAATGGATTCACGCTCGGAAGCCAATTCGACGACCAGCGACCGGACTCGGCGCTCGTTGTCCGAGTAGGATCGCTCCAGATTGGAGACTTCTGATCTGACCAGGGTATCGAGTTCGCTTGCTCTTGCGAGCGCGCGTTCGATTCCGTCCCCCATTGACGCGACCTCGCGGCGGATGGCTTGGGAAAGCGTGACCATTTGCCCGGCGGCGATGGTTTCGGGCTCGGCCAGGCGGACCGCGACTTCGGTCATCGAACGGGCGGCG
>JBQTKC010000457.1:0-5585 GCA_052386575.1 Beijerinckiaceae bacterium | reverse complement strand
TTGGCCAAAAAAGAGCGCAACTCCTGAACCGGACGCTGACACGATCGTCGACCGGTGCTTTGCGGGTGTCCGGAATTGTGATCTATTCGTTTTCCTGCTGACCGGGAGCCATGGCACCGGAGTCGGTTATGTCGTAGACTCGGTTCTCGCCAGCTATTTGGAGCTTGAGCTGTTTGCAGCGGCAATGCTGCAAAAGCCTGTGCTCGTGCTCCACGAGCGCGGTCACAATCCAAAACCGGAATTGCAGGATGCGCTGGACCTCCTGCACCGGACATTTCCGGCGGATCGCTATGTCGTCGACGATGACGATACCCTATACGAGCGGTTTCGCGCAGAATGTAACCGGCTGGCGGTGGGCGACCGGGCTCCGCCAGAGGCGATCCTGGCGCGACTGCCGGATTGGCTATCGCGCCGGCGAAGTCGCGGAAGTTTTGAGCGCGAACTGGCCGATCCGGGATTGCACTTTCTTAACGGCAATTTCCGCTCCTCGCAGAGCGCTGCTGATCCGGCCAAAGCGAAGTTCCTACTCGACCAAGTCGCGTCCGGAAGGCGCGGCGACGCAACAAGGCCGCAGATACTACCGCACGGCGCCGCTCTGTTCCGCCTATGGGCTGCTATGCGTGAGCTTATGGATAAGGATGAGTGCACGCTGGCTGATCCGACTTTGGCGCACCTGTGGGACCGCGCGTGGGGCTTGTGGAGCAGCCATGCGTCATGGTTCGGCCTTCACGGCCACTTGTGGATGGGTCCGCTCGCATCTGTACAGTCGCAGATCGACCTGCGCCGGAAATTCGCCGCAGAGGCAGCATTCTGCGTGGCGGGTGACGTGCGTGAGCCAGTGGGCGCCCGTGCCAGCGCACTCTATTCCGTCGCGCAGCGCATGTACTCCCGACAAGAGAAGATTCGTCAGTTCCGGATGGCCGCTGCATTGGCGACCCAGGCGATCGAACGTGATCGAAATGCGGCCCAGGGCGCCCTATCGATCCGCGGACGCGCCTCTATGCAAATCGCCGGACTCGGACATGTATGGAAGTTGTGGGAGGCCGAAGCCGATTTCCGGCAGGCGCTCAAGCTGCGCGAACAACCAGGAGAGCCTGGGGCGGGGGTCGGCGCGGCGATGGTGGATTTGGGCATATGCTTGGTGCTAACGGGACGCTGGCGTTCCGGATTGGCGCAATTGCAAGAGGGTGTGACATTGCTGCGAAGCGACGAATCAACAACCGGTAAGGCGTTCCTGGCCCGTGGACTTCGCAGCCTCGAACGCGGGGCGCGGTTTGCCTGGCAGCGGCACATGGCTGAGAACGCGCGAGAGGAGCGGATGAGCCTGGCAGCAAATATCGAGGCAATGGATCAGACGAGGGAGCCATGAGTGACAACCTCATCGGTTCATGGCATACAAATCCCAAGCAATATGGTGGCCATTACCTCAGCTTCTCCTTTTCCTCATCAATCCAACCCTCAATATCATCCAGCTTAGTTTTGATTTCGGAGATTCTGTCCTGTTCTTCGTCTATCCAACCAGCCACGCGAGCGCGGAAATCATCGGAGCGTGCGGACGCAAGTTTCTCGTGAAGTTCGTCAAGGTGGCGCTCCTTGTGGGCGAGCACGCCATAGAGGTGCTCCCGACGCTCATTTAGATCAGCGATTCGGCTTCGCACGCGTTCCTCAAACTCCTCGCGTTTCTCGCGGCGTTGCTCCATCCGCCTTTGGCGCTGATCGCTCTGCCAGGATTTCCATTGCTGCCACGCTGCATCGAGGGACTCCTGCGCATCCTTGAGCGCCTGGAAGCATTCTGCTTTATCCCGTCCAAGCATCTCTCGCTTGCTCTCTTCTAAAAGAGCCCAGCCTTCCTTGATCCGGCGCGAGCAGTACTGGAGAGTCTCAAGCCGGTCGTCCGTGTGGCCACCAGGCAGGGCACCGAGGGTCATGGCATCCACACCGATGTTGACGATGCTCTCCAGGATACCAAGAATGTCGTCTGTAAGAAGACAGATCGGAGTAGCGTCTCGCGCCGCTTGCAAAATGTGTTCTTTTCTCTCGGCAGACGCCGAAGCTCGGGAATCGAATTCGCGGCGATCGGCTGCTTGCCGTTGCTTGACCCGTTGGACGAGGGATTGGAATCGATCCCATGCTGCTTGTCGGGCAACGCGTGTAGGATAACGCACGTTCTTAAATTCACCGCTGATCTGTTTGATCTCGTCCCAGATCGGTCGCCACTGCGTGCAAACGTCGACCCCCCCCGATGCTTGTCTCCAAGGCATCAATCTGGTTATCCAAATCGTTACTATCCATTTACATTCCCGCTCTGTGGGCTTCGATAGCTGGGCTGAATTCTTGCTTAGCTCATTTGGCTCACGCCATCCCCTGTCTGTCCCGCTTCGAACGATCATCACCAGACGCGTTCACGGATATAGGTTCGATATTCTCCTCCTGCCAACTTCGGTAGAAAATTCCCGCCAGCTGCCCCTCGCTCTGAACAGGTTGAGGCTTTTGTCTCCTTGCCTAAACGCTGGATCGTCGAACGAACCTTCGCCTGGCTTGGCCGATGCCGCCGGCGCGCCAAAGACTTTGCAAACCTCAAGCGCAAAGCGCTCGCCTTCCGGCGCGCGCCTCCCTCCGGCTCATGCTACGAAAGCTTGTAATCGAGCACAATGTTTCCGGACAGACGCTCATGCAAGTTTGTCCGGCGTGATCTATTTGAGGCAACCGAGCGTGAGCATGGCAGAAAGCCTGGCACGAGAGGCGCATCCCCTCCTCGCGGACCTGCCGGAAGAGACCCTGCGGCGCTTAACTATCTACGCAAATCTCCTCGAAAAATGGCAGCGTGCCGTCAACCTCGCCGGCAAATCGAGCTTGGACGATCTCTGGGTCAGGCATTTCGCCGATTCACTCCAGGTTTCGGAAGCGGTACCGGCGGCGCGGCGCTGGCTCGATCTCGGTTCGGGCGCCGGCTTTCCGGGGCTTGTCACCGCGATCCGATATGCGGATGATCCAGAGGCGCTTGTCCATCTCGTCGAGTCCGACGGGCGCAAATGCGCCTTTCTGCAGACGGTCATTCGCGAGACGGCGGCGCCCGCGATCGTCCATTGCGGCAGAATCGAAAAGGTCTTGCCCGCCCTCGACGAGAAGATCGATGCGGTGAGCGCGCGCGCACTGGCGCCGCTCGACGCGCTCTTGCGTTACGCGGAAAAATTCATCGGCCAAGGCGCGGTTGGGGTTTTTTCCAAGGGAAAATTCTTCGAGGCGGAATTGCGCGATTCATTGACCGCCGGCAAATACTTGATCACGGCGATTGCGAGCCAAACCTCTCCCGCGGCGCGCCTGGTGCTGGTCAGGCGAAGGGCCGGGGGTGGCGGGCCAGTTTAATCTCAGGTTCACGGGCTAGATCACAAGAAGGTGCATAGTATAGAGTTGTATATAACAAATAGTACAAACGGAATTTTATGCAAACCAGCCGTAAGTTATAGCATAAGGCGACGCATTCCAGAGGCCGCATGTAGGCCACTGGATTGCTTCGGAGCACATCTCCTCGCAATTACGGATAAATACATAGAGATGCGTATATACGATTGTATTTATGGCAACTATTACAAGTAACACACCAGTCAGGTTTGTTAGCTGATCTAAGTCCGGGTATCGACAGAGATCAAGTAAGCCGTGCCGGGGGCGAAGATGGCGGAACTTTTTGAGGTCGCAGGTGCAAGAGAAGAGAAGCGCGCCATTGCGATTTTTTCCATGGTCTTGGCGGCGACGCGCGCGCTACGTGGCAGGCCGATAAAGACGATAAGGCCACTTTTTGGCCGGCTTGGCTGGCGGGGGATATCGAGGGCCTATCGGTTTACTCGGTAGACTATGAGGCGCCCGTGCCGAACTGGCGCGGCTCGGCGATGGAGTTGAGCGACCGCGCGGCCAATGTGCTCAATTTGCTGCTGGTGCAAGCTGACCTTGGGACGGGCGAGGTAATCTTAGCTGGGCACAGCCTCGGCGGTCTTGTCATCAAGCAACTCTTGCGAAAGGCGGCGGATGCGGCAACCGATCGCGCCGAAGCTTTGAGCTTTATCGGCCGGGTCCGGAAAGTGGCCTTTCTGGCGACGCCTCATGTTGGGGCGGACATGGCGGGCTGGGGCGACCGGCTGCGCGTTCTCGTCCGCCCTTCGTCCGCGACCCGTGCGCTCATTCGCAATGACCAGCACTTGCGCGATCTCAATCTCTGGTACCGGCGCTGGGCAAGGCAGCGCAAAATCGATCATTTGATCCTGACCGAGACGAAAACGACAGCGATGTTTGGGATGGTCGTCAAGCCGGATAGTTCGGATCCTGGCTTGGCAACCGATCCCGTTCCGATCGATTCGGATCATCTCACAATTGTCAAACCGGCGAATCGCGAAAGCGAAATCTATCAGCTCGTACGCGGTTTCATCCTGTGCCGCGCTGAGCGGCCGGTCTCGATTGAGGAATCCAAGATCGACGCCGTCAAGGACGACACGCAGGCGATCCGCGAGAACGCCGATCGTTTGACGGCCGAACTATCGCTGAGCAATGCCGAGCGTGAGCCGCTTGTTGGGGAACTTGCGAAGGTCAAAGCGGAATACAGCGGCACGGTTTCTCTTGTGTCCGGGTTTCTCGAAACCATGGTCGGGCGCAATCTTGCGCCGGAGCAATTCGCGGCGGCCTTGTTCAAGATAGCGCGTGACTGGAAAAGCGCCGGTGAAAAGATCGACGCTCTTTCTTATTCCGGCAATTTCTCACCCCGCCTGTCCGTGCTGCGCGATCAAGCGAAAGCCGCGCACAGGGCCGGCCGCCTGGACGAAGCCGAAAAATTGCTAGGCGAGATTGCGCGCGATGAAATCGACCCACTGACGCGGCTCGAAGATCATGACCGCGAAGTCCAAGAGGAAATCCAGCTTCGGAGGCGCGGTGTGGCCGACACAAAAGCGGGGCATGCCGCCGTGGTCCATGCTCGTTTGAATTATCGGGACGCAGCGGCTCTTTATGGCGAAGCCGCGAGCCTTGTTGCATCGTTTGACCCCGAAGCCCGCCGCACGCTGCTCTTCGCGCAGGCAGGAGAACTTTATCCGCAAGGCGATGAATTTGGGGACAATGCGGCGCTCAGCGAGGCAATTGCGTTTTATCGGCTGTGTTTAGAGCTAACGCCGCGCGAACGCGTGCCGCTCGACTGGGCGATGGCCCAGAACAATCTCGGCAACGCGCTCGTTCGCCTCGGCGAGCGGGAGAGGGGCACGGCGCGGCTCGAGGAGGCTGTCGCCGCCTATCGCGAAGCCTTGCAGGAATATACCCGCGGACGCGTGCCGCTCAATTGGGCCATGACCCAGATGAATCTCGGCTATGCGCTCAGAGCGCTCGGCACCCGGGAGGACGGGACGGCGCGGTTCGAGGAGGCGGTTGCCGCCTTTCGCGAAGCCTTGCAGGAATTTTCCCGCGCGCAGGCGCCGCTCGATTGGGCCATGACTCAGTACAATCTCACCGTGGTCTATCGCTCTTTATTCGACAAAGATCATCAGCTACATCATCTCGACGATGCGCTCGAAGCCGCCGATGGGGCTCTCGAAGAAATTCGCAAGGCC
>JBQTKC010000456.1:0-3726 GCA_052386575.1 Beijerinckiaceae bacterium | reverse complement strand
CAGGAAAGGGACCTGACTTGTGGTTCGCCTTCGACGATGGAGAGGAAGGGATGATTGGCGATGAGCCGCGATACGCCCGATAAGGTCAGGAACCTTCAGAGAAAGCTCTATTGCAAGGCGAAGGCGGAGCCTACCTTCCGATCCGCCTATTGATTTTCCCCGCTTTTCTTCGCCAGTTGGTAAAGTTGGGTTAGACTTCGGATACGTTAGCGAGGAGGGGTTTGCCCTGGCGTAACTTCGGCCGCGTGTTACAATGTTTGACCTAGCACGATTTGCGGCCCTTTTTGGCTAAGCAAACCGGACATTCCACCGCTCTCATGTTTTGATCGTTGCGAGGCCGCGATGAACGCATCATCCATCCCGCCAAAGAGGGCCCGGGGCGCGACGGGCGCCGAGATGATTGGCATAGCCGTATTCGTAACACTTGCCCTTGGTTTCCTTAAATTCATGGACTTTAAGGATATGCTCATCGGCCCAAAGGCGGGCGGCTATGTGAACATCGGCGCGATCGCCGGAGAATGGCGGGCGGCCGGCCGCCCCTGGCACATCGTGTTTCGAACGGACAAGACGCTTGGCATGAGTTTTAACGGCGCCGCGGAACAAGGCAAGATGGAACCGGGGACGTTTCGGCTGGGGACAGAGGGAAATGTCAAAATCGGCATGAAGAACGGGAGAAATTTCACGGCGACATTTAGGGTGCTTACGCCCAACCAATTCGATCTCGTGGACTCGGAAAACGGGGCGGTGACGGTCTTCGCGAGAGCGCCGTAGCGCTGGTCTTCCAGAAACAACCCGCCACTACCAGCGGCCGAGCCGGCGAGTCAGTCTGCACGCGCGGATGCGCAGGGCGCTTGGCCCAGGGAAAGGGAGCAACTCGCGCGGATCATTCCCAATCCATACTTGTCCTGAAAACCGCGTCAGCCCCCGTAGTTCTCTTTGAGATAATCCCCGATTGTCTTGGCGTCCGCCGGATCGATCGGCGCGCCAAACACGTTGATCATCTTGGCAACTACCTTATCCCAGTGCGCCGCATCGAGAAACGGCGAATTCATCACTATGTAATCGAGGCTGTGGCAGGCGCCGCATTGGCCCTCGACAATACCCACCCCCGGCGCCTGCTTGAGATGCACGGCCGCTTCATCGGCACGGGCCGGAACCTGGACAAAGGCCAGCGCGGCAAAAATCGCGATCCACCGCATGGCGTTTTCCTCAACTGACATCGAGCGTCACGGTTTGCGCGACGTTGTTGTTGTAGCCCGCCGGGTTCTGGATCAACACCTGGGTCTGGGTTTGGCCAATCTTGTTGGTGGCGCGGACGGTGAGCGGCAGTTTTCCGCGGGCCATGGGAGTAAACTCATGGCTCCAGGGGCGAAAAGCAAATCTGCCTAGATCTTCTCCGAGCGCCGCTTGCGTCCAGTTCTTGCCATTGTCGGCCGAGACTTCGACCGTGCTTATTCCGTGGCCGCCGTCCCAGGCGATCCCGCTTATTGCCGCGTTGCGTCCCGCTTCGACGCGCGCGCCGTCGTTTGGGCTGGTGATGAGCGAGTTCACGACCATCTCGGTAATCGGGGTGTTCGCGGCCGTCTCCTGCGAAACAAATCGCTGGACCAGCGGAAATTTTCCAACCGGAATCCGGTAGCCGGTCTTCATCCAGTACCCATCGAATGGCTTGGTCACGGCCATCACGCTGGTAACGTGTTTCACCCAATAGGTCGCGGTCCAGCCGGGCACGACGATCCGCGCCGGAAAACCGTTCCAATGCGGCAGCGGCTCGCCATTCATCTCATAAGCGACGAGCGTCGTCTCCTCGATCGCTTTCCATACCGGAAGGCTCTTTACGAAATCGGGCGTCCTGTCGAGAGCCGGGCCGTCGGCGCCGCCGAAGACGACTTCGACCGAGTCCTTCTTGAGCCCTGCCAAGTCAAGCACATCCTTAAGCCTTGCACCTTTCCAGCGCGCGCAGCCCATCGCGCCAGAGCTCCATTGGACGCCGGCGGCATGTGGCTGAAAAAGTCCACGGCGATTGCCCGCGCATTGGCAGACCGCGGCGACTTCGAACGCGGGTAACCTCTTCAAATCGTCGAGGCCGATCGCGACAACGCCATTGGCGCCCTCGCCGCCCAAATTCAGTTTCCACGCGCGGGAGTCGACTTGCGGAATGTCCGCGAGATGATAGCGGACGAAAAATTCGTCGTTGGGAGTGATGGCGGTGCGCAAATAAGCGAGCGGCGCCTCGTAATTGGGCGGCCGGTAGGTCAATTTGATCAGCGGCTTTTTGCCCGGCAGAGTGTCGAGGAGGGCTTCCGCCCGCGTTCCCGCCGGCAACAAGGGCGACAAAAGACCCTCGCCGCCCTCCTCTCCGTGGCCGCCCGCCGCCGCCAGGGAGCCTGCGGCGGCCGCCGCCCACGCCCCGCCCGCCGCTTCGAGCAAACCGCGCCGTGTGATCATGAGGAGTCCTCCTTGAGGCGGCTGGACGCCACGGGCGGAAGCCGTGGCGAGCAGTTGGCGGCCATTCCAAACCGGCATGTTCAAATGATCTTCGCGAAGGCTGCCGCGCCAGCACTTCCAAGCTCCTTATGCCGCCGCTTCGGTTTTTCCGCCACGACAGCTGACACGACTGGTACAGCATCACGTCCACTTCCGAAAATCGCCTCGATACTCCTCACGCAGACCGAGACGCCATCATTGGCGAGACGGTAGTACACCTGCTTGGCGCTGCGGCGGCTCTGAACAAGTTCCGCGCGCCGCAGTTCGGCGAGTTGCTGGCTTAAGGCCGGTTGGCCGATCCCGGTTGCTTCATCAATTTCACTGACCGTGCACTCATGGCCGAGAAGTCGGGAAAGGATCATGAGACGTTGAGGCTGGGCATAGACCTTGAGCTTCTCCGCCGCATTGCCGGCGCTCTCACGCGATTGATAAATGGCGCTCATTCGCCGCTCCTTGTGCAATAGAACCAGTTCCTTGGAGCGCCCGCCTTCAAGGCCTCGGCGACGGTTTTCGCCGGCGGTAGCAGAAGTTCACCTCCGGGCCGCCAGCCTTCGGGCGTCATCACCTCGCTGGAGGCGGTACGCTGCAAGGCGGCCACGATACGGATCATCTCGTCGACCGACCGGCCGACGTTCAGCGGATACCATGTCAAGGCACGGATTGTCCCCGCGGGATCGATAAAATAACTCGCCCGGACAGCAGCTGAATCCTGCGCCGCCTCGTCCAGCATGCCGTAAGCGCGGCCGATGGCCATCGACGGGTCTTCGACGACCGGGAACGGCACGGTGACGCCGAACAGCTCTTGAATCGCCCTGACCCAAGCGACGTGTGCGTAAAGGCTATCGACCGAAAGGCCGAGCAGGGAGCACTTCATCGCCTCGAATTGCGGGGCGGCGCGCGCCAATGCAACGAACTCGCTGGTGCATACCGGCGTGAAATCAGCCGGGTGAGAGAAGAAGACGAGCCAGCGGCCGCGATATTGGTCGAGACTTACCTCGCCCAAGGTCGCTCGCGCCCGAAACAGCGGCGCGGTGTCGCCGATCCGGAGCGATCGCGGCGCGGCAATGTGGGCTCCTTCTTCGGTTTCTGTTCTCATGCCGAATCCTTCAACGCGGTGACGTCAAAAGGTTTGTGTCAGCAGGAAAGGGGAGCTTATGCCTTGTGAGCGGTTTTCGTGGATGAAGACGGCGAAGAGGATGCGGTCCATGCTGGTCTTGTCCTGGAAGACGCCCATGGGAC
>JBQTKC010000455.1:0-14144 GCA_052386575.1 Beijerinckiaceae bacterium | reverse complement strand
AACTCGGCGTCAAGGCTTTCGATTTTCCAGCCGGCGCCTGGTTCGATGTTTCGCTTTACGCGGTAGCGGGACTGACCCTTGCCTCGACAGCTGCCTATTTTTTCCAGTGGATCAGACACATGAATCTTTGATGCGGCCGCAGGCGCCGCGTAAGAGAGGCTGCTCCATTCCCCTTGCCGCGACGCAAATCCCTACCGGTCGCCAACCTAATCGTTGCGGAATTCCATTAGATCACCGAAAGCGTCCCATGATATAGGAAGGGCGTTGGCAGGTGTTGGCTAGAATCGGCGGCGGATATGCGTATCGAATGGCAGATCGGCTTTTGGATCGGCGCATTTTTGCTCCTTGTTCTGCTGCTGTGGCTTTTCAGCGGCGTGCTTCTGCCTTTCGCCGCCGCCTTTGCGCTTGGCTATCTTTTGAATCCAGTCGTCGACCGCCTGGAGCGGCTTGGCTTCAACCGGCTCGGCGCGACGCTCTTCATCACGGTTTGCTTCGTGCTCGTTCTGATCCTCATTTTCATTATGATCGGGCCCATTGTTTGGCGTCAGCTCGTAAGTTTCATCGAGGCGCTGCCGGCGTATGTCGTCAAGCTGGAGGAACTGATTTCGGCCGAGACCGCGCGCCTTCAACGCGGCTACGGCGGTATTCTGATTGAGAAATTCGGCCTCGGCGGTGATGCGGGCGCCGAGCTTGCGACCGCCACCAACGATCTCGTCGCCGAGGCGGCGCAATGGGCGGCCTCGTTCTTGAAGTCGCTTCTGACCGGCGGCGAGGCTCTGATCAACCTCATTTCACTGCTTGTCGTGACGCCCGTTGTCACATTTTACATGCTGCTAGACTGGCACAAGGTGATCGCGACGATCAATGGGCTCGTGCCGCTCCGTCAGCGCGAGACGGTGCGCACGCTCGCGCGCGACATCGACATCGCCATTGCCGGATTTTTACGCGGCCAAGCCCTTGTATGTCTGTTCCTTGGCGCCTGGTATGGCATTGGACTTTCGCTGATCGGACTCAATTTCGGCCTCTTGATTGGCATCACGGCAGGAATCTTGAGCTTCATCCCTTATGTCGGTTCCTTGAGCGCGCTAGCCTTGGCCTCGGCGGTCGCCTTGGTCCAGAGCTGGCCGCAATGGAACTTGCTCGCCATGTCACTTGGCGTCGTCTTTGCCGGTCAATTTCTTGAAGGCAACATATTGTCGCCGAAGCTCGTCGGCGAATCGGTCGGATTGCACCCGGTGTGGCTGATTTTCGCGCTGCTGGCGTTTGGCAAACTGTTTGGTTTCACCGGCCTCATTACTGCGGTTCCCTTTGCCGCCACCCTCGGAGTGATCATGCGATTCGCGGTCAGGCGCTACCGCGAAAGCAACCTTTATACGGACACCGCGGGGGCCGGCCCTCGGATTCAACTCTTATCGACTAAGACGCATCCCGATCCCGAGGACCATTGAGATGGCCGGCGAAAATCCTCGCCGGGTGCGACAAGCAAACCCTCAACTGACGCTGAACCTCGCCCCGGACCCCGGCTTTGAGCGCGAGAATTTCTTCGTGTCTGGTTCGAACGAACAAGCCTATGCGATGATCGAGCTCTGGCCCAGCTGGCCGGACTCGACACTGCTCATTTTGGGGCCGCCGGGTGCCGGCAAAAGCCACCTTGGCGCGATCTGGGTTTCTCTCGCCAAGGCCGGCATTCGATCTGGCGCTTCCCTGGCGGCGGAGGATATCGAAGCGCTTGCCGCCGCCGGGCCGCTACTCCTCGACGACGCGGATGCGATTGGCCAATCCGAGGCGCGGCTCTTTCACCTTGTCAATTTGATGCGCGAGCGCGGCGCGGCCCTGGTTCTCACCGCCAAGTCGCCGCCGGACGCCTGGGGCTTGCGGACCGCCGATCTCCTGTCGCGCTTGCGTCTCGCGCCGGCGGTCGAGATCGGGCCGCCGGACGACGCCCTGATGCGCGCCGTTCTCGTCAAGCTGCTGATCGACCGGCAGCTTATCGTCGACACCGCCGTTGTCGGCTATATAGCTTTGCGGATCGAGCGCTCGCTTGGCGCGGCACGGGCATTTATCGACGCGCTCGATCGCGAGGCCTTGGCGCGGAAAAGCCGGATTTCTAGGGCTATCGCGGCCGATGTCCTGCTTGCCATGGACCACGGCTTGGGCCAAGGTGTGCGTCTGGACGAGCGGAACCTTTTCAAATAGCGGCGGCGGCGAAGACCCGCTTCCACTCACGCCGCCGCTCACGGACCGACGTAGCGGACCGGACGGCCTCGGGGATCAATGAAGGTTTTCCCGAATACGGCTTTGGGTTCGCTTGCCGAGCGCCCGGTCGCCATGCCGGAGTTGCGGTCCAAAATAGGACCTTGGGGGTCCAGGGCGGCGAGGGCCTTGCGTTCGCGCTTGGAAAACCCCGTGATTTCGGATGGTTTTCTAAAATCCAGAGGCGCGTGGGGAGTGCCGGACGAGCCAATAAAAATCCTTATCCCGCTTGCCGTCATTACTGCGTCGCCAGGTTGCAGACTATCGTCGTCCATAAGATCGGCCGGCGGAGGAGGTTGCGCTGAGTCGCCGGTTTCATGCGCGACACTTAGCTTCCGGCGCGCCGGGGGCCTGTGTTCATGTCCATGGAAACCGCGCTCCGCGCGCCAGTGGAATCGGGGGCCCCAATTGCCAGGCATTTCGCCAAAATAGCCTTCATAATGGCCGGCGGACCGGCTCTGGAAGGGTCCAAATAGAAAGTCGAAAAATTCCTCTTGGGCGATGCTTGGGAACGCGATGGCTTGAACCAAGCCAACCGCCGCTACCGCGACTGCCGCGCCGCGACGGTTATGCATTGCGCACATGGTAGAATCCTCACATTGAAAATTCTATATTCCGCTAACGCCGCAGCCCGAGACTCCGTTCCACTGGCGCAGGAAATCGAGCCGCGTCCGCAGTTGGCTTGTGGCGGAGCATGTTTTGGCCGCGGCGTGTCCGTGCATCGGGTCAATAGCCGCTCGATACGCCCGATTATTCCTTGGCGGGATATTCCGGTTGCGCTAACCAATCTCATTTCAAACGGCGGCGCGCATCCTCTCGAATCCAGCGTCGAGATCCGCCTTCAAATCCTCGATGTCTTCGAGGCCGATGGAAAAGCGCAAAGCGGGACCTGGCGGATTCCACGCCGTCGCGCTGCGATAACCGCGGCAATCGAAGGGAATGACAAGGCTTTCGAAGCCGCCCCATGAATAGCCCATGCCAAACAGTTTTAGCCCGTCGAGCATGGCGGCGAGCGCGGCCCGCGAGCAGGGCGAAAGAAGCACCGAAAAAAGCCCCGACGACCCGAGAAAATCGCGCTTCCAAATGGCGTGCCCGGGACAAGAGGGAAGTGCTGGATGCAAGACTTGGACGACCTCCTTGCGGGCGGCGAGCCAGCGGGCGAGATCGAGCGCTTGACGCTCGGCCTCCCGCAGCCGGAGGTCGAGCGTGCGCAGCCCGCGCAAACTCAAGAAAACATCCTCTGGACCGGCGCACATCGCAAAGGCGTCGAAAGTGCTCTGCAGTCTTGGCAACCATTCCGCATTGGCGGACACGAGCCCGATGAGAAGATCGGAGTGGCCGGAGAGATATTTTGTTCCCGCTTCGATCGCCATATCGGCGCCGCGTACGTGCGGCGGAAAGAACAAGGGGGTGGCCCAGGTATTGTCGAGAATTGTGCAAATGCCCTTCGGCCGGGCGAGCGCGGCGATTGCCGGGACATCCTGGATTTCGAAGCTCTGTGAACCGGGCGTCTCGATGAAGATCACGCTTGTGTTCGGCCGGATAAAGGATTCGATCGCGGCGCCGATCATTGGATCGTAGTAGGTTGTTGCAACACCCATGCGGGCGAGGACCGTCGCGCAGAAGTTGCGCGAAGGGCGATAGACCGCGTCGGTCACGAGAATATGATCGCCGGATTTGACGGCGGTGAGCAGGGCGAGCGTGATCGCCGCCAGGCCCGAGGGCGCAAGCACGGTTCCCGCGGCGCCGGATATTTCTGTCCAGGCGCTCTCCAGCGCCGCCGTTGTCGGCGTTCCCTGGGTCGCGTAGGAAAACCGCGCCTTACGCGCCAAAAAATCCTCCAGAGTCGGAAAAAGCACGGTCGAGCCGCGATAGACCGGGGTATTGACGAAGCCATGCTGGTCGCTCGGGCGGCGCCCGGCGTGGATCAGTTTCGTGCGGTTCTTCAAAGGGATGCGGTCTTGCGGCGTGGTCTCTTTCATGAGTGCGTCCAGTCATTTGGCTTGGGCATTGCCGCGGCTTCGCGCTCAGGCAGGGTTTTGTGGTATGATTTAACTTATGAACAATCAGGAGATCATCGCCAAACTGCGTGAGAACGAAGCCGCCTTGCGCGCGCGCGGCGTCCGCCATGCCGCCCTCTTTGGCTCGCGTGCGCGCGGCGACAACCAGCCCGGCAGCGATATCGACATCATGGTTGAAATCGATCCGGAGGCTTCGATCGATCTGTTTGAGTATATCGCCATCACGCAGTTTCTCGCCGGCCTATTTCCGAACCGGGTCGATGTGGCGAACCGCAACCAATTAAAAGCGCTCGTCCGCCCATCGGCCGAAAAACAGGCGGTCCAAGCTTTCTAACCGCGCGCGCCTTGCGCTATTTGATATTCGGGACAATTGCGAGCATGCCAAGCAATTTGTCGCTGGACTGTCTTTCGAGGACTTCAAGACCGGCCGGCGCACATTCTACGCGGTCACGCGCGCGCTCGAAATTATTTCCGAAGCGGCGCGCCGTCTCCCCCCGGCTTTGCATGAGCGTCATCCCCATTTGGCGTGGCGCGCGATCATGGGTGTCGGCAATGTGTACCGTCACGATTACGATAATGTGGCCGAGGAATTCGTTTGGCGCACCGTGCAGAACAGTCTCCCCGCGTTGTTGGCGGCGATTGCCGATGAAATCGCGAGGCTTGGCGATCCATGAAATACGGCTGTGCGCTGATCGCAAACGTGGCTGGCTTCATTTCCGGCCTCGCGCAGTCCTTCTGCCACGAACGGCGATAACGCATTGTCCACGAGAAATCTCACCCAACGTTGACCATTGAAATTTCGCGTTCTTGCAGGGCTCTAGCGGCATAAAGCAGCGCCTCGCGTAGGTCCTCGTGTTCCAAATCAGGAAATGACTTAAGGATCTCTTCCATTGCCATACCCTCGGCAACCATCCCGACAATCGTGGCGAGAGGGATACGCAACCCCCGGATGCAGGGCATGCCCCCCATTTGTTTGGGATTAACGGTAATTCGTGTGAATTTCATTTGGTTCACCCTTCAATCGTTAACGGCGGCAATTCGCCATCCATGGTCATCGATGTAACATGCAATAGATGGATTTCGATGCGCATCGGCGCGATCCGTGGCGGTCTCGCGCTTGTCGAAGCGGATTTCGCCTGGGCGGCGGCGCGGCTGATGGAGATCGCCGAAAAACACGCCAAGGGCCGCATCGTTTCGGTTCTCGAAGGGGACGACGATCTCGACGGCATCGCCCGCTCGGTGGCGCCGCATGCGATCGCTAACGTTCGCATTCGCTCAGTGCGCGGCCGCACGGGCGCGCTCGCCGTCGAGCAAACGAGCTATCTATGGGCACGTTATTGGCACGCTGCACTGCACTAATATCCGCAGCATCGGGGATATGATAAGGTTTCCGGATAATCACTTCTCGTGAGGCGCTCCTTCTCCCGCAAGCGGCAGGGCTGTCCGGGAAAAGTCAGTCATGGGCGAAGCTCAGCTGGTTGGGCGAGGCGCGATCTTGGCGCCGACTCGGGTTGACAGGCGGTGGCTTTTCGATGGCAGCGATATGCCGCCGCTCGAAGAGACACTGGGTCACCATGTCGACGAAGCGCAGGATCGGCATGGCGATGCAGTTGAGGCGGGCGGCGATGCGCAGCAAGGCGTAGGCGATCATCGCCGCCAGCAGCTGCAGGCGGATCGCATTGCCGTTGTTGCCCAGGAACTTGCGGATTTTGAGATGCTGCTTGATCCAGCGTAACAACAGCTCGATCTGCCAGCGGCCCTTGTACAGAGCGGCGATCTCGATGGGCGAGTGTTCGAGATCATTGGTCAAGAGCGTAATCACGCCGCCGCCCTCGTGCCGTCCGAGGCGAATGCGGCTTAGCCGCACCGGCAGCTTGGAATCGCCCTTGCTTGCGAAGCTCACCTCGGCATCTTCGAGGATGGTGAAGCCTTCGCCCTCGGCAACCGCGATTGGACGGCTGGCGGCGAGCTTGATGGCGCGCCACCAGCCGTAATGGCAGTAGCCCTTGTCGAAGACGTAAGCCGCACCAGCCTCGATCGCGACGGTGCGGCCGGTCCTTGCATCGTTGATATTGGCATCGGTGATATCGAGAATGCGCGGACAATCGGCCTTGGGATCATAGACGACGTGCATCTTCATGCCGCGAATGCGGCCGTTCGACTTGGCCCAACCACACAATTTGCCGAGCGGAATGGGGGTCGAATTGATGAGGCGCAGCATCGCCTTGCCTTCGCGGCGGGAACCATCGTCGAGCTGGCTTGCCAGCAGGCTGAAAACATCGGCGAAAACCGCGACAGGCCGGCGCTGGCCGGCATCCGCCAAGGTCGAGCGCTTGAGTTTGCCATCCGCGCCCAGGTGATAGTGGTGCTGGCCGTTGGCGTTCCAGGTCTCGGCCAGCCCGCGCAGGCTTCCGGCACAGGTGAATTGGGCAAAAACCGACGTCACTATATGCTTCCAGCTCTTGAAGTGCTTGTCGTAGGCATCGCCACCGTGGTGTTCGACAATTTCACCGAACTGCCGCCGGTTGACCGGTTTGAGAAGCTGGCCAAAAATGCTAGGCGTGAACCGCATGCCCCGTCCCTTTTCTCAAGTCTCGACAACCAGAAAATAGACGGAAAAAACTCCGTCTACGGGGCATGCGCCTGCGACTAATTGATTCACCTCCCGCTTTGCCCGGACAGCCCTGCGCGCTGCGGGAGAAGAAACTCGCGAACCGAGTCGCTTGCTCGGAAACCGTATAACTTGAGCGGGATGATCACCGCGATGTCCGGCGTCGGCCGGGTTGCTCAGGCGGTCACGGCGGACAGCCTGACGGTTGGATCATCGCTCAAAGGGGCGATAGTTTCCAGCGGCATGTAACGGGAGCGTTGCACCGCCCTTTCGTCGTTTTGCTGCAGCAGGATGGCGCCCGCGAGCCGGATGATCGCGTCCTCGTCGGGCGAAGCCGGCCAAAGGTTTCGCGTGGCATAGCCAAGTGGATGGCCGGAACCGGTGATGCGGTCAAGATCGGGTTGGAACTGCAGGAATCGATAAGCATTAAGACGAGCCTAAGCTGGAGCAAATCGGTTGCCCGTCAGTTCTCTGAGTCCTTGCGTTCCGCGCGCGCCTTCACACAGTCCTTTACCAAGACGATGCCAAGATTTCGAAGCTGAGATCGCCACTTTGGACGAACGTTGGCAAAGACGAGCCAATCGCCTTGGCGGCGCGGAGCGTCCGGGCCGTGTTGCAAATCGTGTTGGCGCGCGCCATTGTGCGGCGGCGGCTGTTTTCATTTATTCTCGTTGCCGCTGCTTGCCGCGCGACGTGGAGCGGACGGATTGGCCCGCGTGAAATTTCTTCTTGCCCATTTGTCCGACCCGCATGTCGGACCCCTGCCGCGTCTCCGCCGGCGCGAGCTGATCGGCAAACGTGTTACCGGCTATTTGAACTGGACTCGCTCCCGCTCGCGCATCCATGACATGGCGGTGCTCGAGCAAATCGTCACCGACATGAAGGCGCATCATCCGAGCCATGTCGCGATGACCGGGGATATCGCGAACCTCGGTCTGCCTGCTGAGTTTCAGCTCGCACGGCACTGGCTCGAAACCCTGGGCGCGCCCGAGGACGTAAGTTTCGTGCCCGGTAATCACGACGCCTATGTGCGCGGCTCGTTGCCTTACCTTGCCCGCGCCTTCGCGCCCTGGACCACCGGGGAGGCGAGCGATGGAGAGGGCTTCCCTTATCTGCGGATCCGCGGCGACGTTGCCTTGATCGGCTTGTCGTCGGGGATTCCGACGCCGTTGTTCATTGCGGCGGGCTATTTGGGCCGCCGTCAATTGCAAGCCGCCGAAAGGCTTCTTGCCGAAACCGGCAGGCGCGGACTCGTCCGAGTCGTGATGCTGCACCATCCGCCGCGAACCGCCGCCTCGCGGCTCGGGCGCGGCCTCGTGGACGCGGGCGGACTCGCGGCCTTGATTCGCCGCGCGGGCGCCGAGCTTATCATTCATGGCCACAACCACAGGCTTTGCTTGGCGCGGATGGAAGGGCCAAAAGGTCTCGTGCCGGTTGTCGGCGTGCCGTCGGCCTCTGTCAGCCGCGGGCCGCCGCATCATCGCGCCGGATACCATCTCTTCGAGATCAGCGGCAGCGGAACCGAGTGGAAAATCGCGGCCCGGGCGCGGGGGCTGTTGCCCGGGACGGCGGCCGTCGGCGATCTCGGTCCGCTCGTCCTGTGACGCCGGCGCCCCGCGGCGGCGGAAAGTTTCCCGGCCGCGAGAACCGGCGCGCCGCAGCTTCGTCAGAGGCCGCGCAAACTATTGATTTTCTGGATGTTCATGTTGCAGAGCACCAGTCTTGATCTAATCCGCAAGGGTTGCGACGGTAACGCGCACTACACCGGCCTTGCGAAACCCGAGAACGCCGGCGGCCGCAGTCGAGACATCGATGATTCTGCCTTTGATGAACGGGCCCCGGTCATTGACGAGCAGCACGGCCGAGCGGTTGTTGGCGAGATTGGTCACAAGGACATGGGTTCCGAACGGCAACGAACGATGAGCGCAAGTCATGTGGCCGCGTCCGCGGTAGTAAGAAGCCTTGCCTGTCCAGCTTTGGGCCTGCGCGGCGGCGCAAGAGGCGAGAAAGGCAATAGTTCCAATGATAATATTCTTCAATATTCATACTCCATGGTAGGGCATCGTTAAGCTCGGAAGTCCGAGCTGGGACGTTCTTGCATGGAATATGTGATGAAAAAACGGCCATACATATGTAGGGAAAAGCTAAGTAATGTTCACCTTCTTTGGAGCATTTGATTCTATATCTATTATGTAATGCCAACTTTATCTTCTATTCATTCGTGGCTAAATGGAAATCTGGCATTGTACCAAGTCTAAGAGAGGCGCGTTGAAGTACCAAGCTGGCTGTGGCGGTTTATTACGCGGAACCTTGCCCGTGCCGGCGTAGCGATCAGGAATGGAATGCGTCCCGCGATCCTATGGCCGCGCGCGCTTGACAAAGGAGCTTTCGCTGGGTATTAAACCGAATAGTTATTTAACTATGAGGTTATATACGCCGTGTCGCCCGATCGCCTCAACACTACCCTCGCGGCTCTTGCCGATCCCACCCGCCGGGCGATCCTCGCGCGGCTCGCCCTGGGCGAAACATCGGTGACCGAGCTGGCCGAGCCGTTCGAGATGAGCCTGCCCGCCGTCTCGAAGCACCTCAAGGTGCTGGAGCGCGGCGGCCTCATCTCGCGCGGCCGTGCGGCGCAAAGACGGCCTTGCCGGATCGAGCCGGCAGCCCTCAAGGACGTCGACGACTGGCTCGCTTTATATCGCCGCTTCTGGACCGAGAGCTTCGATCGTTTGGACGATTATCTGCGCGAATTGCAAACGAAGGAGAGAGAGCGTGACCGCACGAAACGAACCTAGCGCCGCGGCCGAACCCGCGGAGCGGGTGCTCGTCATCACGCGCGTTTTCGATGCGCCGCGAGCGCTCGTCTTCAAGCTCTGGACAGACCCGAGCCATGCAAGAAACTGGTGGGGCCCCAGGGACTATCCCGCCACTTACCTTGAGATGGACGTGCGCCTTGGTGGCGCCTGGCGCGGCAGTCTGCAATCGGCCGAAACCGGCAAGGAACTCCGGCATGGAGGCGTGTTTCGCGAGGTCGCCCCGCCCTATCGCCTCGTGTTCACCTTCGCCTGTGACGAAGAGGGTGAGCGCGGCCTTGAAACACTGGTGACGGTGACATTCGCCGAGAAGGACGGCAAGACCCTAATGACCTTCCGCCACGCTCCGTTCCAGTCGATCGCGGAACGCGACGGGCATCGGGGAGGCTGGACGAGCACATTTGACCGTTTGGCCGATTACCTGCACGGATTGCAAAGCAGGGAAAAGAAACATGTCTGAAACAACGCAAGATTGAACGCCATGTAGCCGCGGCGGGCCGCGGGCCCGTCAAACGTTCAGCCTTCGTACACATCGGGAGGAGAATCCTCATGTTCACTACTTTTCTAATGGTCCTGGCCGTCATCGTCATTGCGTTTCTCGTCGCTGTCGCGCTTCGCCCCTCGGAATTCCGCGTCGAGCGCACCGCTCGCATCGCCGCCGCTCCCGCAAGCGTGTTCGAGCAAATCAACGATTTCCATAGGTGGGAGTCGTGGTCCCCTTGGGCAGAACTCGATCCATCGGCAAGGAACAGTTTTGAAGGTAAGCCCGCGGGGGAGGGAGCTGTCTTCGCGTGGTCCGGCAACACCAAGGTGGGCCAAGGGCGCATGACGATCACCGAGAGCCGTCCGAGCGAGCTAATCCGGATCAAACTAGATTTCATGAAGCCTTTTAGGGCCACTAATGCCGCCACATTTACGTTCAAGCCGGAAGGCGATCAAACCGTGGTCGCGTGGAGCATGGCGGGGCGGAACAATTTCATGGGCAAGGCGATGGGGCTCTTCATGAACTGCGACAAGATGGTCGGCGGACAGTTTGAAACAGGCTTGGCGAATTTGAAGTCGGTGACGGAAGGACCAGCTAAAGGCTAGCGCGCGATCCCCGTGCGGGTTTTGCCGGAGTGAGACTTACGCCAGAAAAAATCCATCCAGCCAGGGCGGAAGGCGGCACCGCCATTGCCAGCGAAAGCATTGATCATCTGCGTCGCTACATCGAGCTCTTCCTGAGAATGAGGAGAAGTGAAAATGCCTCATACGGTGCGACTGCATCGCGTACTCGCGACGAAACCGGAGAAGGTCTATCGCGCGTTCCTTGAACCAGACGCAATTGCAAAATGGCTGCCGCCCAATGGCTACACCTGCACGGTACATCGAATGGACGCCGGGGTGGGGGGAGAGCACCGGATGTCCTTTCGCAATTTCACGACCGGCCAAAGTCACTCTTTCGGCGGCAAATACATCGAACTGACCCCGCACGAGCGAATCCGCTACACGGATAGGTTCGACGGCGCAGACTTGCCGGGAGAACTCACAGTCACTGTGACGTTGAAACCGGTCTCGGCAGGGACGGAGCTCAACATTGTTCAGGAAGGCGTGCCTGACGCCATTCCGCCAGAGGCTTGTTATCTCGGCTGGCAGGAATCGTTGCGGAACTTGGCAAAGCTTGTCGAACCAGAAATCAATCAATGAAGTCCGGAGCGAACGCCGCCCGCGCTGCTCCATCACAACTCGAAAGGTCTCCATCATGACCACAAATAACACATTTCTCGCTGTTTTCCTCGGCAGCAAAACCAGCCCGAAAATGGCGGCCTGGCACGCTCTCCCGGAAGCTGAACGGCAAAAAAAGGAGCAAGCAGGCATCGCGGCCTGGCATGGCTGGGCCGAAAAACACCAGGCGGCCATCGTCACAATGGGCGGGCCGTTGGGCAAAACGAAGAAAGTCTCGTTGAGCGGGATTGAAGACGTCAGCAACGCGATGGGAGCTTTCACGGTCGTGCGCGCGGAGTCGCATGAAGCCGCCGCAAAGCTTTTCGAAAGTCACCCGCATTTCACACACTTCCCCGGAGAATCCATCGAGGTGATGCCCGTGCTCCCGATACCTGGCGCGTAGCCGCCGTTCACAATTGAAAGGAGATTGGTCATGGAGATGACGAACAAATATGTCGATGGCTTCGTGCTCCCGCTGCCGAAGAAAAACATCGGCGCCTATAAGGCTTTTTCGGAGAAGGCAGGCAAGGTCTGGAAGAAGCACGGTGCGCTCGAATATGTCGAATGCATCGCAGACGATGTGAAAACAGGCAAGGTCACTTCGTTCCCGCAGGCGGTCAAGCTCGAGGAAGACGAGGTCGTTGTATTTTCATGGATCGTCTATGCCTCGCGCGAGGAGCGCGACCGGATCAACGCCGCTGTCATGAGCGATCCGGAACTCAAGATGGATCCCAAGTCGATGCCCTTCGATGGCATAAGGATGTTTTTTGGCGGCTTTGACGTGCTGCTTGCGATGTGAGGCCCGAGTTTTTCAAGCTGAGAACCGGTACAAGGACTCATGATGATCAACAAAATATTCGTCAATCTCGCCGTCAAAGACCTCGACAAATCGATGGCTTTCTTCAAGGCGCTCGGCTTTTCGTTCAACCCGCAGTTCACCGACAAGACGGCCGCATGTATGGTCATGAGCGAGGATATTCACGCCATGTTGCTGACCCATCCGAAGATCAAGATGTTCACCAACAAGGAGATTGCCGACGCTCACAAGACAACGGAGGTGCTTACCGCTCTTGGGGTGGAAAGCAAGGCCAAGGTGCATGAACTCGTAGACGCAGCGATTGCGGCCGGAGGTAAGGAGATGCGCCCGCCGCAAGACTATGGCTTCATGTTCGGGCGGAGTTTTGAGGATCCAGACGGCCATATCTGGGAGGTATTCTGGATGGATCAGGCCCATGTGCGGTCATGACCGCTTGCTTGCCGCGTGGCCATCGCAACGGAGAGAAGGCGATGAAATTCATGATCATAGTCAAGGCCACCGAAGACTCCGAAGCAGGCATCATGCCGAGCGAAGAGCTGCTCACTGCCATGGGAAAGTTTAACGAGGAGCTGGTGGATGCCGGCGTGATGCTCGCGGGCGAGGGCCTTCATCCAACGTCCAATGGCGCGCGCGTGAGGTTTAATGGAAACAAGCGCGCCGTTTTCGACGGTCCCTTTTCCGCGACGAGCGAACTCATTGCAGGCTTCTGGCTGTGGCAGGTAAACTCGAAGGACGAAGCGATCGAATGGGTCAAACGCTGCCCTAATCCGCATGAGGGAGAATGCGAGATCGAAATCCGCCAAGTGTTCGAGGCGGAGGATTTTGGCGCCGAGTTCACTTCCGAGCTCAGGGCGCAGGAGGAACGGCTGCGCGCGCGAACCGAGCAACTGACGAAGGCGGCAAAGCGCTGAACCCATGGCCTGCATGTTTTTGGCAAGTCGCACCCCAACTGGAAAGGGAGAACCATGCAAGTCCAACCCTACCTGTTCTTTGACGGCCGCTGCGAAGAGGCGGTCGAGCTCTACCGCAAGGCGCTCGGCGCCGAGGTGACTGTGCTTAAGCGCTTCAAGGAGTGCCCAGATCCCGGCATGCGCGCGCCCGGCGCCGGAGACAAGGTGATGCACTTGAGCTTCCGCATCGGCGATACAACTTTGATGGCGTCCGATGGGGAGTGCAAGGGGCAGCCGGGCTTCCAAGGCTTTTCGCTGTCGCTTACGGCGGCGAGCGATGCCGAGGCGGAGCGGCTGTTCGCGTCCCTGGCCGAGGGCGGGCAGGTGCGGATGCCGTTGGCCAAGACCTTCTTTTCCTCCCGCTTCGGGATGCTCGCCGACCGCTTCGGCGTGTCATGGATGATCGTCGTGGCGCCTTGAGCTGACGGACAATTAAGTTGTTATGTGCAATATGTTGCACTATGCCGGTTTAGCTCAGTTGGTAGAGCAACTGATTTGTAATCAGTAGGCCGCGGGTTCGACTCCTGCAACCGGCACCAATTACTTTAATGGTTTATAAGCGATTTGCCGCGCTAAATTCTAGTTTAGTACGGCATTTAGTACGGTAAACTAAAACGATTATCCGTCTTTCTGAACCATCGTCCGCCGCGAATTGGCTGGCATAGCCCCGTTCTAGCCAGGGATCATGAACCGCGCTCAACTTCAATCGAGCTCGAAATATCGCTATTCGCATGTACGTGTTTTGCCCGCTTCATGTTCGGGCACCTCGAAAAATTGTGCTTCCTGGTGCCGCGCGAATCGGATGCAAGGTTTGCGGGCGGTAAGAGCGGGGTTTTCGCGATGGGGCGGCTTGGTTTTTTTGATGTGAGCCGGCGATATGAAGGGCTGGACAAGAACAACGATCCGCTCGTCGCCATCGCCGCGCTGGTCCCTTTCGAGACGTTCCGCGAAAAGCTCAAAACCGCGCTGATCGCG
>JBQTKC010000454.1:0-6839 GCA_052386575.1 Beijerinckiaceae bacterium | reverse complement strand
AGAGAAAATCAAGATCGAGCTCGATTGGCGCCGGCTGCTTGAAACCGGCCACGGATTCTCCTTGCGGGTTAAACGAGGCGAATACGAGGTTGACCGTGCCGTCCTTGCCGCCGGCGTCCATGTCCTGAAGGACGATCAAAACGGAGTGCTTTTTCTCCGCATACAACAAAGCTTGCTGTTGCATGAGTTTTTGCCGGTATCGCTCCAAATCCTGCGCCGCCGCCTCACGTGTCTTGTGGCGGCCATTGAAGGCAGGATCGATGTCCTTCAGGCGGAGTTTTTGGCCCGGCTTGACGAGCATCTGTTTGCGATAGTCCATGGAAATCCTTTGTCGCGGGATAACGGCGCTTCCATGCTGTTTACATCAAAGCCAGATGTTACTATTTAGTTGTATCTCCGTCCTGTCACAATTTCCCTTAATGTGAGGTCCAAATGCGCGCCGAAGCCGAAGCGCTTGTCCTTTCCATCAAGCAATCGGTGGGATTGCTGAGGAGGCATCTTTGACGTCGATGCCGCCGCTCGCCGCCTGGCCGAGCTGAACGCCAAGGCCGAAGATCCCAATCTTTGGAACGATGCCGAAGCCGCGCAAAAAATCATGCGCGAGCGCACCTCGCTCGAGGAGCGGCTTGGTTCGCTCAGCCACTTTGAAAACGAACTTTTGGACGCGATCACGCTTGTCGAGCTTGCCGAGGCGGAGCAAGATGCGGCTTTTGAAACGGAAGGGCTAGATCAGTTAAAAGCCTTAAAGGCGGAAGCCGGGCGCCGCCAGATCGAGGCACTCCTGTCCGGCGAAGCCGATGCCAACGACACCTATATCGAGGTTCACGCTGGCGCCGGCGGCACTGAAAGCTGCGATTGGGCGCGCATGTTGTTTCGCATGTATGCGCGGTGGGCCGAACGGCACAAGTATAAGGTCGAGATCATCGAGGAGACGGTCGGCGACGAAGCGGGCCTCAAATCCGGCACTCTTCTAGTCAAGGGCCACAATGCGCATGGCTGGGCCAAAACCGAATCCGGCGTGCATCGCCTGGTGCGCATCTCGCCATTCGATGCAAACGCCCGCCGCCATACGAGCTTTGCTTCGGTGTGGGTTTACCCGGTGATCGACGACAAGGTCGCAATCGACGTGAACGAATCGGATTGCCGCATCGATACCTATCGTTCGTCGGGCGCCGGCGGGCAGCATGTCAATACGACGGATTCGGCGGTGCGCATCACCCATATTCCATCAGGGATCGTGGTTGCCTGCCAAGGCGAGCGTTCGCAGCACAAAAACAGGGCAACCGCGTGGAACATGCTGCGCGCACGGCTTTACGAACAGGAGATCGAAAGGCGCGAAACAGCGGCAAATGCGGCGGAGGCAGCCAAGACCGAGATCGGCTGGGGCCATCAGATCCGCTCCTATGTGCTGCAGCCCTATCAGCTCGTGAAGGATCTTCGCACCGGCGCGACATCAGGCACGCCAGGCGAGGTTCTCGACGGCGAGCTCGACGGTTTCATGGAGGCGGCGCTGGCCCAAAAACTTTCCGGCGGCGGTGCGACCGCGGTAGAGGACGTGGACTGAGGCGGGATCGGCGCCATGACCTTCGTTGCGCAGAGACATGAGTCCGGACATGCGGCACAAAAAGGAACGAATTTTTAATCTGCCGCGGGTGGTCCTTTGGATCGTCGCGCTTTTGGCCGCGATCGAAGGCCTCTCGCAGCTCCTCTCGCCCGAAGCCTATCTTGAGCTGCTTCGGCGTTTCGCCTTCGTGCCGGGACGATTTACTTTCGCATTCGATCCAGTCCGCGTGTCCCTGGCCGTCAAATCGATCGCGGGCGACGCCGAGGCGGCGGCCTTTTTCCTGGGCGATGGCAAGCCGCAATGGTGGACGCCGCTATCTTATGCGTTTTTGCATGGCGGCTGGCTGCATGTGGGGATGAATTGCCTTTGGTTCGCGGCCTTCGGCTCTGCTGTCGCCCGCCGTTTTGGCGCGCCACGTTTTTTGTTTTTTTGCGCAGCCGCGGCGATTGCCGGCGCTTTGATGCACTACGTCACCCACATGACAGATCTGCAGCCGGTCATCGGCGCCTCGGCCGCGGTCTCCGGCGTCATGGCGGCGGCGGTGCGTTTCGTGTTTCAACCAGGCGCTCCGCTTGGCGAATCGCTCGGCTTCGCGGAACGCGGGGACGAATGCATGGCTTATCACCTACCGGCGCTGCCTTTGCGGAAAATTCTGTCCAATCGCGACGCGATCAGTTTTCTTTTCTTCTGGTTTCTTATCAATTTTCTGTTTGGCACGATCCCGGCGCCGCTTGGCGTCACCGATGCGACGGTCGCCTGGGAGGCCCATATCGGCGGCTTTCTCGTCGGGCTTTTGGCATTTCGCTGGTTCGACCCGCCAGCGCCGCCCGTTGCTTTCCAGCGCCTGCCCTAGCCAAGCAACCGGCGTTTCTTTCGCGGACTTTTCGTCAGGCGCCGGAAGCACGCGACGATTTCGATATGCGGCGTATGGCGAAACTGATCGACCAGCTCGACCCGTGCCAATTCATAGCCGCCGGCGCACAAGATCGCGGCGTCGCGCGCAAAGGTTTGAGCATTGCAGGATACGGCGACGACAAGCGGCACCGAGGATGCGCTGAGCGCGACGGCTTGGCTCTTGGCTCCCGCCCGCGGAGGATCGAAGACGGCCGCGTCATATCGGTCGAGCTCCGGCCGGCCGAGCGGGCGCCGGAAAAGATCGCGCGGCGAGACCGCGACCTCCCGCAAACCTGCCGCCCGAGCCGCCTTTGCCAATGCTTGAAGCGAATCAACTTCGAGATCGAAAGCATCGACTTTTCCGAACTCCGCCAGCCGGAGCGCGAAGGTCCCGATGCCGGAAAAGAGATCGGCGATGTATTTCGCGCCCGCGACATGCGCGCTTACCCTTGCCGCGAGGGCCTTCTCGCCAACTTCGGTCGCCTGCAAAAACACTCCCGGCGGCGGCGCAACAAGCGCCTTGCCCATGGCGAGCATCGGCGTCCGGCGCGAGATCACAATCACGCCGTGGTTTGAAAGGCGGGCGAGATCATGCGCCAAGGCAATCCGGACAAGGGATTTGGCCTCGGCTTCGGCAAGGGCGCCGCGGCCCTTGAGATCGACATCGAGCCCGGTCGCCGTCGCGGTGACTAAAATATCGAGCGGCTTGCCGGATGCGGCCAGGGCCCCGGCGATCGCGCGGGCGGCGGGCAAGGCCCCGTCCATCGACGCCGCGAGCACCGGGCAAGAGTCGATTTCAACGACCTCATGCGCGCGCGCCTGCATGAAACCAACTCGTGTCTCGCCTTGGACATAGCGGGCGTGAAAAGTTGCGCGGCGGCGGCCTTCGCCATGCGCATCGGCGAGGTCCAAGACCTCGTACGGCAGGCCGGCCCGCCGTAGGGCGCTCTCGACCAGATCGCGTTTCCATCGCGCGTAAGAGTCCGCCGCAAGCGTTTGCACCGCGCAGCCGCCGCAGCGCGCGAAATAGCGGCAAAGCGGCGCGATCCGATGCGGGCTCGGGATCAAAACCTCGGCCAATGTGCCGCGTGAACCATCGACGTTGGCAACGATTGTTTCACCGGCCAAGGCATAGGGGACAAAGATCGAGCCATCCGGGCCTTGGGCGACGCCCTCGCCCCGCGCGCCTAGCCGGTCGATGGTAAGAGTGGTGTTGGCGCCGGTCATCGAAGCTGGACTGTTCACCGCGATTTTGGTATCATCGAGCCCGGACGCGACGAGGAGGTCATACGGGAATATATCCGCAACCAGGAAAGCGACGACGCGCGACTGGAGCAGTTGAATCTGTGGCGATGACGCCACGCGGCCGCCCATGGGCGGCCAAGGCAAAGCGGGGTCGCGTCAGCGGCCCCATCCTGCCGCTTTGAGCCGCTCACATCCTAAAGCCCCGGAATTGCCGGGGGATACTTACTCGTGTATTTTTCAAGCCGTATCATTGGTATTCTGCATGAGCTAAACAAGAAAGGCGGAAAGACCTGCGCATTTCCATGACGGTTATCGTCCGCGTTAGGGCGTTCAACCCAGCGACAACGGGAGCAGAGAGATGTCGATTTAGGCCTTGGCCATGACAACGGTGCCTTTTAAAGCTATTCAAGCAAATGACATTGACGCGAAACTGGAACGCAGCCTGATGACGGAGTGGGATGCCCAATTCATCACATCTCCAAACGCGCGCCCATTCAATGAATTGAACTGCATTCGCGGGAGGGATATGCGTTGGGGGAATTGGACTCCCTGCACCCGGCGGCCCCTCACGACGCAACTCTGCGCCGATATGAACCTGCCCGAGCTCCGACCCAGCCGGCGGGGGAATTACATCCAGCTACTGCCCGCCGCAAGCGGTAGACGTGTGATCCATCAAAAGCAAGGCATTCGCCGGCGCGTTGGCGCAACCTTGTGGCAACCGGAATTCGAGGGCAGCCACACCTGGGCAGGAAGACGCCCTCCATCCTACTCGCTAAAGGTGCATGGCTAATGGAAGAAACGGCGATCTTTGATGTGTTTCGCAGATATGCGCGGATGATCATTACAATCAGTCTGGTCGCCACGCTGGTAGGCTATGGCGGCTCCTTTCTGCTGCCCAATCATTACACCGCATCGGCCCTCGTGCTGGTGCGTCCGCAGGATGTGATAAAATTGCAGTCACAAAATTCGAATAATAAGGAATTCCTCGATTTTCCGATAGGTCAATCGACGGTGGTCGAGACACCAAGCAAAACCTATATCGAAATTATCAAGAGCCCTGCGCTTATTCGCGAGCTCGTTCACAAACTCGCATTGGATGCACCGGGAGAGACCTGGAGCGATCGCCTTTTTAAAATCCTACCAGCCTACATGAAGCCGGTTATCGATTACGTGAAGCCGGCCATCGACAAACTTATACAATTATTGAAGAGCTCGATAACATTTCTGATTTATGGCAGCGTAATCCAAGATGACCCATTAAGCAACGCTATCAAATCTGTGCAGAACAACATGGTGCTGGACGCGCGCGCGGATACCTATATTTTTTCAATCAAATATACCGCGAATAGCGCGCAGCAGGCAGCTGACATCGCCAACACGACAGCGAAATTGTTTATCGACTTTATGGAAGACGCGCGCCAGAAGGAAAGCAAATATGGACGTGACCGACTGCATACTCAGCTCGATCAAACCAGACAACGGCTTGACAGTGCGCGGCAGCGTGTGGAGGCTTTCAAGAAGGCGCACTCCATCTTTCTCTATCAGACAGAATATGAATCCAAACTCAAGGTGATCTCGGATCTGCAATTCGAGCTTGCGAAGGTAGATGAAAGCTTGGCGGGATTGAGAGCGGTGGCCAGCAAGAGCACCCTATCGAACGTGAGTCTTACGGAAAAGCGCGATAGCGTCCTTCGTACGCTCCGTGAGCAACAAGCGGAACTGGCGCCGCTGCCAGGGATCGAGCGTGAACTCAAACAGCTGGAGCTGGTTGAGAAGTCCGCGCTAAGCGAATACGAGATCGTCGAAAAAGCACTCAAGGAGGCAGAGATCGAAAATTCCTACGCGGCGCGAGAAGTGCAGCTGGTGTCCGAGGCGATCCCGCCGCACCTGCCGAGCAGACCGGTCCGGGCGATAATCGTGTTCGTGTCGCTGCTCAGCGGGATGGTGGTCAGCGTAGGTCTCGCCTTTTTGTTGGAATACCTGAACCGACGGATTCGTTGTATTCGCGACGTCGAGGACTTTGTCGGCCTCAAGGTTCTCGCGACCATCCCCCACGTATCCCGGAGCCTTTAGCGTCTCGCCGGTTTTGGCAACCTCGACCGTTGCGCCGAGTGAGTGTTTGACGCCGAGGGCCGTCCACCAGGACATTGACGACATTCGCCAGATTTCTTTGGGACAAGGCGAATCCTTCCAAGGCTCCTGCCCTGCCCGTAACTTTGGCTGTTGCGACATGGATCATGTGGGGCAAACCGTTGGCATCAACGCCGACATGACGTTGGCTGCCGGTAACCTGCTTGCCGCCATCAAAGCCTATGTTTTCCGCCGTGGAAGTGTTTTTGACGCTTTGCGCGTCAACGATGAGGAAGCTGGTTTGCGCGTTTCGACCAAGGCTTTGCCGTGAAGTGGACCCCGATTTTGGGACCACCGGCTAAGTTGGAGTACGGCTGCTCCGTTTGCTAGACGGAGCGAACCATGACGACGAAGACGAGACGCAAGATCGACGCGGGCTTGAAGGCGAAGATCGCCCTAGAGACCATGCGGGAACAGGCGACGGTCGCCGAGCTGGCGCGGCGCTACGAAGTCCATCCCAACCAGATATACGCCTGGAAGAAGCAACTGCTGGAGAATGCCGCCCGCGCTTTCGACGCGGGCGTCGGCCGGGACGCCGAGGCCTCTCGCGAGCGAGAGATCGAAAAACTGCACGCCAAGATCGGCCATCTCACGGTCGAGCGCGATTTTTTAGCCAGGAGGTCCGGAAGATGAGCGCGCCGGTCCGCAGAGAGATGCTCGAGAGCGCCGACAAGTACTAGTTGAGATTTGATTGGGCATTTGGTGTCATAGAGCCGAAGCATGAGCCGAGGCCGGGCGCGGCGCCAGGGCTGGATGCGGCGTTGGCGGCGTTATGGTTGATACGGCTTCCGGCTGATTGACTCGACACGCAGAGGGGGATTCACACGGGTTTACGAAGCAGATAAGCTTAAGCGCCATGAGTCGGGAGATTGGTCACATGGCGACGGTTTGCGAGCATTTGAGTGTAGAGGAGTTGGAAGCGCGGTACGCGGGATGTCAGGATGCCACCGCATCGCGGCATTTCCAGGCGATATGGCTTTTGGCGCGTGGTCACACTGTTTCGCAA
>JBQTKC010000453.1:0-10373 GCA_052386575.1 Beijerinckiaceae bacterium | reverse complement strand
TTTCCGAAATCGCCTTTGCAAGCGCCGAGGCGGGCGCATTGCGCGATGCGCTGCTTGGCTCTGCCGACGTGGCACGTCTTCCCGTTGAGGCCCGCGAGCCAAGACCGGATGCGCAACGCATTCGCGCCGCCGTCGAAGGCCAAGGTTTTGGAGCGATCCTGCAACAGCTCGACGGAATGGCCGCGCATGCGTCGTATTGGTATGCCAAAGCTGGAGCCGCTGAAGCCGATGCCGGCGAAGTCTTGAAGCAAGCCTTGAGCTTGCACCGCCGGACCAGGGCGTTACATATGGAGTTGCAATTGGCTGAATTGGCTCTAGGTAAGGACTCCAGCGAGGCCAATCTCGGCCGTCTCAAGGATATACAGGCGCAACTGTCGTCGCTCGGCGGGATCGAGGCCGCGGTGGAAGGTTTTGGCGCGCAGTCGGGGCGCGCGAGTGGAACCATATGAGCGGCCAGGAGGCGGGCAACGCGGTTATGGCGGCGTCTCCCATGCCTGGCAACGGTGGCGGCGTCTGGACTGAGTTTTCTTAGTTGAACGGTTGAAGCACGCCGCGCGGCAACGTTACTGAAGAGGTGGTTTGACCGCCCGACTTTTCTTTTGCTCAGATGCGGGAGCGCGCTGTCCCGTTAACCCGCGGGGCAACGCCGAGAGCGCTTTTCGCTCAGATTCAAAGAGCGGAGCAGGCTGGAATCGAAAAAGCCAGTCAACTTTTTTAACAACATGCTCTCTGACGGGCAGGGCCTTGGTTCAAGCAAGCTTCCGCGCAAGGAAGCGTCAGCCGTAATTTTCCTCGGATTTGGAGGCCTTTGATGGCGAAAAAGGAAAGTGCAAATCCCGGCGGGGAACGTGGCGCGGTCGAAGTCGCCGACGGTCCCTTGCTCGATCTCACCGATGCCGCGGTCAAGCGGATGATCAAGCTCGCCAAGAAACGGGGCTTTGTAACTTACGCGGATTTGAATGCGGTGCTTCCGTCCGAGGAAGTCAGTTCCGAGCAAATCGAGGACATTTTGGCGATGCTGAGCGAGATGGGCATCAATGTCATCGAGAACGAGGAACACGACGACGCCTCGCCCGAGGAATCCGCCGAGGAAGAAGAAGCGGACGGCGGCGGCCTAATCGAGGCCGTACAGGCGAAGCAGCTTACCACGCGTTCGCCCGAGCTTGCTGATCGCACCGACGATCCGGTCAGGATGTATTTGCGCGAAATGGGCTTGGTCGAACTCTTGTCGCGCGAGGGTGAAATCGCCATCGCCAAGCGCATTGAGGCTGGCCGCGAGGCGATGATCGCGGGACTCTGCGAAAGCCCGCTCACTTTTCAAGCAATCATTATTTGGCGCGATGAAGTGAACGAAAGCAAGGTCCTGTTGCGCGACATCATCGATCTTGAAGCGACTTACGCGGGCCCCGATGGCAAGAACACTCCCAAGATCGACATGACGGCGCCAGGAGCGGCCGCGGCCGAAGCCCTGGGTGCGCAACAGGCGCCGGCGATCGCACCGCTCGACCCGCCGGCTCGGCTGCAGCCGGCAAGCGAGGGCGGCGACCTCGATGCGCCAATTCGCGAAGAGGCCTTCGACGAGGAAGACGATATGGACAACTCGGTCTCCCTGTCGGCGATGGAGTCAGAACTCAAGCCCAAGGTTCTCGAAACCTTCGAGAAGATTGCCAGCGCTTACAAAAAGCTCAGGCGCCTGCAGGATCAAAATGTCGTCAATAAGCTGAATAACGAAACCCTAACCCCGTCCCAGGAGCGCAAATACAAAACGCTCAAGAAGGAAATCATCGCATACGTCAAATCGCTTTCGCTCAATCCGAACCGGATCGAGGCGCTGGTCGATCAGCTTTACGACATCAACAAGCGCTTGATTGGGCTTGAGACAAGACTGTTGCGGCTGGCCGAGGGTTCGGGTGTCAGGCGCGAGGATTTTCTCAAAAATTATCAAAATTCCGAGCTCGACCCGAAATGGCTTTTACGGGTTTCGAAACTCGGGGGCCGTGGCTGGAAGGATTTCGTTGCCCGCGGGAAGGAGGAGATCAAGGAGCTGCTTTCAGATATTCACGGGCTCGCGACCGAGACGGCTCTCGAGATTCAGGAATTTCGCCGAATCGTCCATCTGGTTCAAAAGGGCGAGCGAGAGGCGCGTCAAGCCAAGAAGGAGATGGTGGAGGCTAACCTTCGCCTCGTGATTTCGATCGCCAAGAAATACACCAATCGCGGCCTGCAATTCTTGGATTTGATCCAAGAGGGCAATATCGGCCTGATGAAGGCCGTCGACAAATTCGAATACAGGCGCGGCTACAAATTCTCGACTTATGCGACGTGGTGGATAAGGCAGGCGATCACCCGTTCGATCGCCGATCAGGCGCGCACGATCCGCATCCCGGTGCATATGATCGAGACGATCAACAAGATAGTGCGAAGCTCGCGCCAAATGCTGCATGAGATCGGCCGCGAGCCGACGCCCGAGGAACTCGCGGAAAAACTCGCGATGCCGCTCGAAAAAGTGCGCAAGGTCTTGAAGATCGCCAAAGAGCCCGTTTCGCTCGAAACCCCAATCGGCGACGAGGAGGATTCCCATCTTGGCGATTTCATCGAGGACAAGAATGCGATCTTGCCGATCGACTCCGCGATTCAATCGAATTTGCGCGAGACGACAACCGGCGTGCTCGCCTCCTTAACGCCGCGCGAGGAGCGCGTGCTGCGCATGCGCTTCGGGATCGGCATGAACACCGATCATACGCTGGAAGAAGTCGGCCAGCAATTCTCGGTGACGCGGGAACGCATACGCCAGATCGAAGCGAAGGCGCTCCGCAAGCTGAAACATCCCTCGCGCTCGCGGAAGCTGCGCAGCTTTTTGGATAATTGAGCGAGGCACTTCGCAAGGTGCCGCAACTTCGCGGTACTTGGCAAGTGCTCTAAAGCGGAAAGCTGAGTGATGCGAATATCGCGTCGCCGCGGACCCGGCGCTTGACATCGAACTCGTGGAACCACCGGCCGCTGAGAGTTACTTGCTGGGTGTCAACCTTGAACGTGTAAGCGAGCAATGGGCCAACCGCGGCGACTCGTCCCCTGAATGGGCCAAGCACGGCGCCCGATCCAGAGTCGCCTGAGAGCTGCTGATAAAAATAGCCGCCAACTCCGGCCGCGAGGCCAAAAGGAATATGCTGGTTGAGCGCCGCCTCTAAATGGAATTCGGTGCCGGTTTGATAGCCGGTCGCGGTGTTGAGCAAGTTGAACGTCACGCCGGCGGCGGCAGATAGCTCGGTGCCTGTTTCCATACTGAGAAACGTATAGCCTCCCTTCATATCAAAGGCCGGCCGGTTGAGGCCCATGAAAGCAAGGCTGTCGGGACTATACTTTCCGGTCGGTGCGATACCGGCGAGAGCCACATTCCAATGATGCTCGCCCGCTTCCCAGCCGAGGATCGCGCTAAAGGCGGTGTCTCCAATGGCTGCCACCCTTTGCCGCCGGTTGAGCTGGCGATTGATCCCCAAGGGGCCAGTAAACGATACGGCCGCGGAATTGGTGTCGGAGCCATAGGGGACGGCCGCGGCAAAGCCGAGCGTGCCGCCAAGAATCTTGACGTCCGTATACCAGGCGACAGCCGCGATATTGGTAATGAGATTGGCAGTAACTCCGATCGCCGTGAGTCGGCCAAAAGGAAAATTGACATTCGCGCCGGCGCGGCCCGAATAGAGATAAAACGTATCGGAAAAATAGACGCCGGGCGGCGGCGTATAGCCGGACATGGGAATGCCATAGCCCAGTCCATAGACGCCAAAACCTTATTCGGATGCCTGCGCTGGCGCGGGGTGGAGCAGGCTTGCCGCAAAAAAGGCGAGGAAGGTGAATGAAGGACAATTGTGCCGTGCCCGTTGCATGGCTTCGCTTCCAAAGTCGTGCCGTAGTTAGAACACTGCGGAAATTCATTTGACAGAATAGCATTAGCAACTTCAATCCAAACGGTTTCTATGACAATTTGAAGTCATTTCACACGAATACGTGCAGTTGTTGCGCCGTCGCCACATCCAATTGACGGCACCGTGCCTGCAATCGAATTCGTGACGATGTAATAGAAGACGCATATGAGCCGGAACCTGGGCGCTGGAACCTTCCCGGCAGCGGCCGCGTTATCGGTCAGGGAGCACAGGCTGAGGTTCACGCCAGCGTGAAAATCAGGGGAAGCATCGTGAAGAAACTGTTAGTTGCGGTTGGAGCATCCGGCTTCGCCCTTTTTGCCATTGCTAGCTCCGGAGCAACGGAGGCGGTGTCGCCCGAAGAAATCTACGCCATCGCGCGAGACGTATACCTCTATGCCTATCCGATCGTCAGTATGGACATCACCATGCGCCAGGCGACCAATGTGCCAGATGCGGCCACCGCGAATATGCGAGCGCCGGTCAATGAATTCGCCCATGTGCAGGCCTATCCGAAGGCCGACGAAAAGGACGCGGTGAGGTTCAATTTCGATACGCTCTACTCCCTAGCCTGGCTCGATCTTTCCAGCGAACCGGTCATTCTTTCAGTGCCGGATACAAAGGGCCGCTATTACCTGTTGCCGATGCTGGATATGTGGACCGACGTGTTCTCCGTCGTGGGAAGCCGCACGACCGGCACGAAGGCTGGCACCTATGCCATTGTGGCGCCTGGGTGGAGCGGCAATTTGCCTGAGGGCGCCGTCAAGATCGTAGCGCCGACCCCCGTCATCTGGATTCTTGGCCGCACACAGACCAATGGTCCGGAGGACTACGCCAATGTTCACAAGGTGCAGGATGGATATAAGCTGACCCCATTATCTCAATGGGGAAAGGAATAAACGCCGCCGAAAAACACGTCCACCGATCCGGTTGTGGATAACAAGACGCCGCCTCTCGTTCAAGTCAACAAACTCGATGGTGTCGCCATGCTCACGCGGCTCGCCGAGCTGATGGCAAAATATCCGCCGCACGCCAACGATTATCCGATCCTGTTCCGCCTGCGGGCGCTGGGCATTGAGCCGGGCAAGCCGTTCGATGCCAAAAAGCTCGACCCGGAGACGGTTGCCGTCATCAACAAGGCGGCCAAAGACACGCTTGCATATATGCCGGTAGCGATGACCATGAGCGGCGATAAAGTCAATGGCTGGAACATCGGGCGCGAGAATATGGGTAGCTACGGCACATCCTACCTGCGGCGGGCCAATATTGCGATGGGCGGGCTTGGCGCCAATCTTCCCGAGGATGCCGTCTACCCGGTGTCCTTCGTTGACGAAGAAGGAAAACCGCTGAGCGGCGCAAACAAATACATCGTGCATTTCGACAAGGGCAACACGCCGCCAGCAGATGCCTTCTGGTCGATCACTATGTATGACAAGGATGGCTTCCAGATTCCCAACCCTATCAACCGTTATGCGATCGGCGATCGCGACAAGCTGAAATTCAATACGGACGGGTCGCTTGACATTTATGTTCAAGCCGGCTCGCCCGGCAAGGACAAGGAATCGAACTGGCTACCCGCACCCCAGGGCGCGTTCCAGCCCACCATGCGCCTTTACTCGCCTCGGCCCGAAGTGCTGGACGGAAAGTGGTCGCCACCCCCTTTCAAAAAAGTCAACTGAAAACGCCTCGGCGGACGAGGCTGAGCACTGGCCGCCTCCCGCTGGTTATTTTTCGATTAATCTTAAAGGAGAGAATAATGAGAATTTCGTTGCTTGCTGCCGGATGCGCTGGCTTGATGATGCTGGCGGCGCCTGCCGTCCAAGCCCAGCAGAAAGTCTCGGCCGAGGAGTCGCGGGAGATCGCGCGCGAGGCCTATATCTACGCCTATCCGCTCGTGCTGATGGAGGTGACGCGCCGAGTTGGAACGAATGTCGCGGAGCCAACGGGGCTAAGTGCCCCCATCAATCAACTCGCCCATGCCCGTGAGTTTCCGGACCCCTCCTTCACGATCGTCGTACGTCCGAACGCCGACACGCTTTATACGGCGCTGACCTATGACGTGTCCAAAGAGCCGCTAGTCGTCAGCGTTCCCGATTCCGGCGAACGCTACTATCTGCTGCCCTGGCTGGACTATTGGACCGATGTGTTCACGGTGCCCGGCAAGCGCACGACGGGCACCGGAGCTCAGACTTTTGCCATCGTCGCGCCGAAATGGCCGGGGAGGCTTCCGCCGGGTGTCAAAGAGTATAGGAGCCCGACCGAATCGGGACTGCTGATCGGCCGCACGCAAACCAATGGCAAGGCCGACTATGCGGCCGTGCGCAAGTTCCAGGATGGCATCAAGGCTGTTCCACTGAGCGCCTACGGCAAACCTTACACCCCGCCAAAAGGCACGGCGAACCCGAAGCAGGATATGAGCGCACCGCCAGATCAGATCGACAAGATGGACGCAGCCACTTTCTTTGCCATGTTTGCCGAACTCATGAAGGAGAACCCGCCGCACGCCAACGACTATCCAATCCTAGACCGGATGAAGCGGATCGGCATCGAGCCGGGCAAGAGCTTCTCGTCCGCTTCGGCGCCGAAGGAAGTTCAGGACGCACTGAACACGGCCCCCGCAGAAGCGCTCCCACAGATTAAGGCTGCATGGACGAAGGCTGGCGTTCTGGCGAATGGCTGGCGCACCAACCTGACTGCGATCGGCACTTACGGGACAGATTATCTCCATCGGGCCGGTGTCGCCTACGGCGCGCTCGACGCGAATGTGATCGAGGATGCGGTCTATCCGACGGCTTTCGCGGATGCGAATGGAGAGCCCTTCAGCAGCGACCAGCGCTATGTCCTTCATTTTGAGAAAGACCAAATCCCGCCGGCTCGGGCCTTCTGGTCGCTCACCATGTATAACGAGCGTCAGCTCTTCGCAGCTAACCCGATCAACCGTTACGCGATCGGCGATCGCGACAAGCTCGTCTTCAATCCAGACGGCTCGCTCGACCTCTATATCCAGCGAGAGTCGCCCGGCAAGGACAAAGAATCAAACTGGTTGCCGACGCCGGCACGCGGCCCGTTTACCATGAACCTGCGGCTCTACTGGCCCAAACCCGAGGTGCTTGAGGGAAGCTGGACGCCGCCGCCTGTCAGGCGCGTCCAGCAGTAGCCCGCTCGCACTGGGAATTATTACGGCACCGGTCTAGTTATCGGGCAGAAAGCTGGCGCGCCACCAAAGCCAGACGCGTTATTGTGAGCCGCGGGGCGAAAACTTAACTCCAGAAAGGAAATCAGCATGCGCTCCTTTACAACGATATCTCGACATTTGATCACCTACGCGGCCACGCTTCGCGCGCGCTTCTTGATCTTCACAGTTCTGGCAGGTGCTGTGGTTGCTGTCCCCGGCCTCTCCGCTATCGCTGCACCGCTCCACCAGGGAGCTTGGATCATTACTGCTCCAAAGGAAGGCCCACACGTGGTCGAAACGAGATTTCGTGGCGGCCGTGTAGGCGTTCGCGGCGGCGGCGCCTGGCGCGGAGGCGCCGTCGTTCGCCGGGGCGGCGCTTGGGGCTATCGAGGCGGGGCTGTCGTGCGCCGGGGAGGGGCCACCGTTTGGCGGCGTCCAGGGAGCTACTGGTGGCCGGCGGGCGGGGCGATCGCCGCCGGTGCCGCAATCGGCGTCGTTAGCGCGGCGGCCGCTGCGACTTGGGCGGGTGCCGCGCCCGCTCCGGGCTATTGTTGGTATTACACGGACCCGAGCCAGCGGCAGGGTTTCTGGGACGTTTGCCGGTAGGCCGCGGCCGCAAATTGGAGAGTGTGCCATGACGGTGTTGCAGGAGGATGCCAAGCAAGACTCGGCGCCTCCGGGCAGCTCGCCCTATCCTGACATGGCCTGGATTCCGGGCGGCACGTTCCGCATGGGATCGGATAAGCACTACCCCGAAGAAGCGCCGGTCCATCATGCTGCCGTCGATGGCTTCTGGATGGACGTCACGCCGGTCACCAATCGCGCATTCCGCAAATTCGTCAATGCGACCGGCTATGTCACCTTCGCCGAAATCAAACCCGACCCAAAGGACTATCCCCGCGCGCTTCCGCATATGCTGAAGGCGGGCTCGCTGGTTTTCACGCCGCCGAAGCAGGCGGTCGATCTGCGCGATTGGAGCCAATGGTGGAACTTCAAGTTCGGCGCCAATTGGCGAAGGCCCTATGGGCCGCGCAGTACAATCAGCGGGCTCGACGATCATCCGGTTGTGCATATCGCCTATCGCGACGCCGAGGCCTTTGCCAAATGGGCGGGCAAGGCGCTTCCAACCGAAGCCGAATGGGAATTTGCCGCGCGTGGAGGATTGGACGGCGCCGAATTCGCCTGGGGCGATGAGCTCACCCCCGGCGGCAAGCAGATGACAAACATTTGGCAGGGCGAATTTCCGCGCGAGAATCTCGTGCTCGATGGCTATGAGCGGACCTAGCCGGTTCGCTCATATCCGCCAAACGGTTTTGGCCTCTATGACATGATCGGCAATGTCTGGGAGTGGACGAGCGACTGGTATGCGTCAAAGCACGAGGCCGATGCGCCAAAAGCTTGCTGCATTCCGCAAAATCCGCGCGGCGGGCGGGAGGGCGAGAGCTACGATCCCTGTCAACCGGACGTTAAAATTCCCCGCAAAGTACTCAAGGGCGGCTCGCATCTCTGTGCGCCAAATTACTGCCGCCGCTACCGCCCGGCCGCGCGCCATGCGTAGCCGGTCGATACATCGGCGAGTCATGCCGGCTTTAGATGTATCGTCAGAAACAGGAGGACCGAAGCATGAGCAAGGATACCAAGAATGAGAAACAGCAGGAGGGGCGAGAGCCATTGGATTGCGTCAGCCGCCGCGACATGCTGCTATCCGGAACCTCGGCGCTTGCAGTCACGGGCCTTGCATCGCCTGCGCTGATCTCGCCTGCCGAGGCGCAACAGAAAAAGCCCGCCGCACAGCGCGCGGCCGCGGCGCCAAGCGGCCAGAAGCCGAACATCCTTTTCATCTTTGGCGATGATATCGGCATCGCCAACATCAGCGCCTACAGCGACGGGCTGATGGGCTACGAGACGCCCCAAATCGACCGTATCGCCAAGGAAGCATTCGCTTCCTCCACTACTGCGGCGAGCAGTCATGCACTGCGGGGCGCTCGGCGTTCCTGACCGGACAGCACATCATTCGCACCGGATTGAGTAAGGTCGGCTTCCCCGGTGCGCCGATGGGCATAAACCAGCTCGATCCCACCGTGGGCGGCCTGCTCAAGAGCCTCGGCTACGCCACGGGGCAGTTCGGCAAGAATCACGTCGGCGATCGCAACGAGTCGCTGCCGACCGTGAATGGGTTCGACGAGTTCTTCGGCAACCTCTACCATCTCAACGCCGAGGAAGAGCCGGAGCTGCCGGACTATCCGAAGGACCCGGCCTACCGCGCCAAGTTCGGCCCGTGCGGCGTGCTCCGCTGCAAGGCGGCCGACAAGGACGACCCCACGGTAGATCCGCGCTTCGGCAAGATCGGCAAGCAAACCATCGAGGATACAGGTCCGCTCACCAAGAAGCGGATGGAGACGATCGACGACGAGACCTCCGCCGCGTCCATCGACATCATGAAGCGGCAGCACGCGGCAGGTAAGCCGTTCTTCTGCTGGTTCAACTCGACACGCATGCATCTGCGCACACACGTCCGCCCCGAGCATCGCAGTAAGTACCAGCACGGCGACAGCGAGTACGTCGACGGCATGATCGAGCACGATAATATCATCGGCTCGCTCCTCAAGGCCCTCGACGATATGGGAATCGCGAACAACACCATTGTCGTCTACACGACCGACAACGGCCCGCACATGAACACATGGCCAGACGGCGCCATGACCTGGTTCCGCTCGGAGAAGAACACCAACTGGGAGGGCGCGTTCCGGGTGCCGTGCCTCGCGCGCTGGCCGGGCCATATCAAACCCGGGACGGTCACCAACGAGCTCATGAGCCACAACGACTGGATACCTACCCTCTGCTCGATTGCCGGCGAGCCGGACATCGTGGACAAGCTCGAGAAGGGCCATACGGCCAACGGCATCAACTATAAGGTACACCTCGACGGGTACGGCCAGTCGGCGTTCCTAAAATCCGTGTCGGGCACGGCAGCCAACAACAACGGAGCGAAAAGCGCGCGCAACGAGTTCTTCTACTCAGATGATGATGGCCTGCTCGTGGCCATGCGTCAGGGCGACTACAAGTATGTGTTCTCCGAGCAGCGCTCGCCGGGGACGATGCAGGTCTGGGCTGAGCCGTTCACGACGCTCCGCCTGCAAAACATCTACAAGGGACCTCGAGGAATTTAAGCTTTTGATGCGGCGGAGGTGAAAGAAGGCCTGTTTGGGGAGCCGCGGCGCCGTGTTGCGCCGCGAAGTTCGCCGCCTCCCCGCCGCGGCGCCCCCGTCCGGAGCTCG
>JBQTKC010000452.1:0-4138 GCA_052386575.1 Beijerinckiaceae bacterium | reverse complement strand
AACGGTCATCGGTGAGGGTGAACATGAATGCCACAAGATCGTCGATTTCGGCTTCGCTCAGGGCAAGACGCTGCATCCCGCCGTCGAGAAACGGATTTGGAACGCCGCCCTTGTTGTAATGGTCCATCACGTCCCAAAGCGTCGCGAGAGAGCCATCGTGCATGTAGGGACCGGTGATCCCGATGTTGCGGAGGGTCTCGCTCTTGAAGGCGCCGATATCGGCCGGGTTTTTGGTCACCAGAAACCTGCCGAGTTCGGAATAATTTGTCTGCAAAGCGAGTTCGTCGATCTGCTTTGTATCGCCGGTTCGCAAGACGGCAAGCACCTTGCGAGCGAGCTCGGTAAAATTTTGCTTGTGCGCGGCGATCCCGATATTGTGGAATTTTTGGTCGGAGAACAGCGGCGACACCGCGTTGAACGCGTGGCAGGAGCTGCAGCGCCCCTTGCCTTGGAACAACGCCCAGCCGCGCTGAGCCGAATCATTAATCGCCTGCGCGTCCCCAGCCAGAAAGCGATCGAATGGTGAATTGGCGGAATATTGCGTCCGCTCGAAAGCCGCGATCGCGGCCGCGATATCTTCGTAAGTTAGATCGCGTCCCAAGAGCGATTTGAACGCGTCCGAATATTCCTGCAGCTTGGCGACCTTTGCGACGACATCGCCGGGAGACTTTTGTCCCATTTCAATCGGGTTGAGAATCGGAAGCTTGGCCTGATCCTCGAGCGTGGGCGCGCGGCCATCCCAGAACTGCGACGCTTGAAACATCGCGTTCAGCACGGTCGGCGCATTGCGCTGGCCACTCTGGTCTTGGACGCCCGCGGACGTCGCGCGGTTACCGCGATGATCGGTAAATCCTTTGGCGGGATCGTGGCAGGTTTCGCAGGCGACCGTGTCATCGACCGAAAGGCGCTTGTCCTTGAACAATTTTTCGCCGAGCGCGGCAAGTTGCGCCGTCGGCTCGCGCCCTGGCGGCACCGCCAGGGCATAGAGTTGCGGCGAAATGCCAGGAGGCAGAGCCAGTTTCAGCGGACCCGGATTTGCCGGAGCGGCAAGCACGAGAGCGACTGGCGCCGGTGTAGTCGGGGCGGGAGTGGCCGGAGCGGAAGCAGCTGGGGCCATCGGCGGATTGCCGGAGGACATGAACGCTCCCCCCGCCAGCGCAAGCAGGGCTCCACCAGCTATCACAACCGCGACGCTCGCTCCCAACTTCCCGCCCGAAAGTGGCATCCTATCCTCCCCAGGTTCCTTGTCGCCAAGTTTGCGTGGTTGCGCAACCGCGGACGCTTATTCAAACGCCAAGATAACCAGAAAACTGCCGGAGGTGAACCACTAAAAATTGAAAAATCTCGCCCGCCGCGCGCCGCATAATTTACCGCCCGACTCAGAGGTGCTCGCGACGGGCGCAATCAAATCTTGTGGCGCAATGCCCTATGCTTTATGCTGGCTCAGTGAGCAGCGACATGAAGGAAACGCCGCAGGTTCCTCGCCATGGCCATGGCGGCCAGGGCCAAGACCGCAATGTCTTGCGGCTGCGCGGCGAGGCAAGCGAATTCGAAAGTTTCGATCCGCCGCCGCCGCGCAGGCGCGGAATTCGCGCCGTGCCGCTGCGCGTCATATTGCCAAATCTCGTTACCCTGCTCGCGCTTTGCATGGGCCTGACCGCGATCCGGTTCGCGGTCGAGGGCCAATTCGAAACGGCCGTCGTCGCGGTCGTTGCCGCGGCCATTCTCGATGGCTTGGATGGACGCATCGCGCGCGCTCTGCGCGGCACCTCGCGTTTTGGCGCCGAGCTCGATTCGCTTGCCGATTTCGTCGCTTTCGGAGTGGCTCCGGCGCTCATTCTTTATGTCTGGGGTCTGCACGAAATAAAGAGTTTCGGCTGGTTCGCGGCGCTCGTTTTCGCGATCGCGGGGGCGCTCCGCCTTGCCCGCTTCAATGTCATGATCGACGATCCGGGCCGGCCGCCTTGGCACGCGCATTTTTTCACCGGCATGCCCGCGCCGGCGGGTGCCATTGTCGGGCTCTTGCCGCTTTATCTCAATCTTTCGATTCTTGCGGTTCCCAACGTCCGCGCGCTTGTTCCGTTCGAAATCACCTATGTGTTGAGCATCGCCTTCTTGATGGCGAGCCGTATCCCGCATTTTTCCGGCAAGAGGATTGGCCGCGTGCCGCGCGAATATGTCATTGCCGTCCTTTTCGGGATCGCCGCATGCCTTCTCCTGCTCGCGATCTTTACGATGGAAATGCTGATCGGCCTGACCGTGGTTTATTTGGCGACGATCCCCTTCGCCATCCGCCGCTTCAACGCCTATGCGGCGGCGGACGCCGCGCAGGCCGCCAACGCGGCCGATGCCGGAGCGCCGCCCATTGTTGCGCAAGCGCGGAAATGATGGCCGGCATTGCACCAAAAGGGTCCGGTTTCCCGCGCGCGGGTTTTGGCCTGACGATCGCTGCATAAGCGTCACGAAAAGCCAGACTCGATAGTCCGCGCGGCCAGTTCACAAAGGCATGTTTCTCGATTAGGGTCCCGAGCGGAAGTGCTCCGTTCGGCCGCCGCGGAGCGGCGACGGTCTAAATTCAAGGAAACAAATGTCGAAGGAAGAATTGCTCGAATTTCCAGGGACCGTCATCGAATTGCTCCCGAACGCGACCTTTCGCGTCAAGCTCGAAAACGACCATGAGATCATCGCGCACACCGCTGGAAAGATGCGCAAGAATCGCATCCGCGTCCTCACCGGCGACAAGGTCCTTGTGGAAATGACTCCCTATGACTTGACCAAGGGCCGCATTACCTACCGATTCAAATGATCGAGATTTAGGCGATGGAGTGCCGCCATGACCGGCGACGATAGGGTTTGGCGGCCGCCGCTGGTCTTGGCTTCGGCGTCGCCCCGGCGGCTCGCGCTTTTGCAACAGATCGGCGTCGAACCGGACGCGCTGCTTCCCGTCGATCTCGATGAAATCCCGCGCAAGACCGAGCTGCCGCGAAGCCTCGCGGCGCGGCTGGCGGAGGAAAAGGCGCGCGCCGCCGCGCGGATCGCGTCGAGCCGGCCCGAACTCGCCGGGGCATATATCATCGGGGCCGACACGGTGGTTAGCGTCGGCCGCCGCATTCTGCCAAAATGCGAGATTGTGGCTGAGGCGGCGCAATCGCTGCGGCTTTTGTCGGGCCGGGCGCACCGGATTCATACGGCGGTCTGCCTGATCACGCCAAAAGGCCGGGCGCGCAAAAAGCTGGTCGAGACGCGGCTGCGCCTCAAACGGCTGTCGTCCGCCGAGATCGAATCCTATCTTGGATCCGGCGAGTGGCGCGGCAAGGCCGGAGGCTATGCGATCCAGGGCCTTGCCGGGGCATTTGCGCAGAAGCTTATCGGGTCTTATTCCGCGGTCGCTGGCCTGCCTCTCTACGAGACCATGTCGCTGCTTGCCGGTGAAGGCTTTCCGGCGCATGTTTCTTGGCAGAACATGGTGTAAAAGCCCCATACGCGAAACACAGGCCAAACCATGCCAGTCCCAAACCCAGGAGACCGCTTTGCTGAAAGATCGGGCGAAACGCCGGCCCGGCCCTGTCCGATCTGCGGCAAACCCGCCGCCTTCACCGAGCGCCCGTTCTGTTCAAAGCGCTGCGCCAACGTCGATCTTCACCGCTGGCTCGGTGGGGTTTACGCCATTCCGGCCGCGCTTGAACCGGACCCGGAGCGCGATGGCGTTCGCAAGCCGGGAGAGGCCAAGAGTTCCGGGCGGTAAAATAAAGCCCCCTAGCGGCCGGGCGGCCGGGCGATTGGCCTATAACCTCAACTAGGCCGGCCTCCGGCGAGGAAGGCGAGCAGCAGTTTTCTACGCAATCGCTTACCACGATTGCTTCGCTTGGCTCGGGGACCGACGGGCCACGAGACAAGGCTGCGAGACGACGAGGTAGAGGCCGGTCACGCCAAGGGAGGAAGTCTCGATGACAACAAAATCCGTATTGTTTGGCCCGCGGCGCGGTTTTCTTTTCGTCCCGTTTGCCATCCTCTTAGTGTCCGTCTCGAAAGTTGTTGAATCATATGAATCATTTGTGATTCAAGGGAGGCGGCCTGATTCGAGGAGGAGCCGCCGATGTGGACGAAAACCAACCGAGCACGATACGATCGTGATCAC
>JBQTKC010000451.1:0-3894 GCA_052386575.1 Beijerinckiaceae bacterium | reverse complement strand
TGACGTTCGCGATACGGTAAAGCCCGCCTGCTCAAGGGCGCGGACGACCTCTTTGGCTTTGAGGGAAGGGAGCCGCCGATTCATGCGGCCAGGATGACGGTGACCTCGCGGATACGCGGGGGCCCGCCGGCCGGAATAGGTTCGCCTCGCGCGGCGCAGTCTTCGAGCACCAAGCGAATCGCATCTTCGGCCATGGCCAATGCCTCGCACTCGTCCTTGCCGTAGGTGACAACCTCGGGAAGCGAGGGAACGCGCACGGTAAAACCGCCCTCTTCTTCGGCCTCAAGAACGACAGCGAAGGTGCGCGTGGGATCCACTGCTACATGCCTTTTCATACTGGAATGACTGCCTTCAATGGTATGTAATATTCGGATTCTGTCAATGAAATAACGGCGAGCGGAAAAAACAGCCAGGCGTGGCGTGGCGCCGCTCCGTCAAGCATCCGGCGCCAAGCTGCTCGCGGCTCGCCGCGCGGCCTCGCCCAGTTCAGACAAAATCTCGCGGAGGCCGTCAAGGCCGCGAACCGGCCGTAAGAACGCGATGCGGGCGGTTCGATCTCCGCAGCTAAGGTCAATGCCTTCGGGATCGATCCCTGTCGCCCGCCATGGCCCATCTGTCTTGCCCGCGAGCGCGGCCGCAAGCCGCGCCAGTGCATCTTGATGCTGCGCGTTCACCTCGGCAAGCGCTTGCGCGTCCGCCGCGACCAAGGCTTCCGCTCCCTCGAGCGAGGTGACAATCGAAGCGGCCCTAAAATGTCCGGCGCGGGCGAACCCGCCATTCAAATGCGCCTCCTCCATCGCGACGCGCCAAAACGAAAAGTCGGCGAAATCGGCATAAAGCGCCGATTCCGGATGTTTTGCCAAGAACCGCGCCCTTAGCGCCGCCCGGCCGTCAGGGTCGATGACACATTCGGCCCTTCCCATGATCGTGACGCGGGGATGCGCGAGCGGATCGCCCGGCCCCGTTTGCGCAAGGAGGAGCGAAAGGCGGGGATCGGAGGCGAGATGCCTTGTATGGGCCGCAAGGCGCGACAACAGCAGGATCGGGCTGCCGTCGGGCGCGGTCGCGACATTGACAAGACTCGCGAACGGAAAGGCGATTTCTGGCACCAGCGTGGCGAGCGCGCCGGCGCGCACCGAGCGCAAAAGTTCCTTGGCTTGCGCCAGCGCATTGTAGGCCGGCGGATCGCCGGTCATGCCATCCGTCATCGGCGGCGGCTCTCTGTCCCGGCGCGCCATCGGCTCGCCCCATGCTCTTTCCGAGATTGATATGCTGGGCACGGCTATTTGCCCTAATTCAGTCACCGGCGTTCGTGCTGAGCCACATATTCGCGCAAGGCACTGTTTATGCTTGTCTGGTAACCTTCCCCTTTGCGGGCGCGGGATTTGAACCACGCGATAACATCGGCATCAAGCCGCAAAGTCAGTTGCTTCTTGATAGGGCGAAAAAAAAGGCCGCGTTGCGCCGCGCTCCAATTCTGCTGTTCGGGCAAATCGCGCGTATTTATTTGGTCCTCCGGCAAAGTAGCCAAAGCTTTAAGTTCCGCCAATTGCTTTGAGGTCAAGGGCTTAGAATTCTCCTTCTTCATAGGCCCTCCTTTCGCGCGCCGTCGCCCTGCGCGCGCTGATAACGCGGCCGGTCTCCTCCCCCGTTTCCGGCTCCGGCTCCGGCCAGGTATGGACAACGAAAAGCGCCACGGTTCCCACAACTCCAACGGTTTGCCAGCGATCTCCGTCTGGACAGGGATCAAGACGGCTCATGGCCAGGCGGTCATCAAAAACAAGTTTTGCCGTTTCAAAGCTCAGGCCGTGTTTGCGCTTGTTGGTTCTGTTCTTCTCTATATCCCACGTCCACTTCACGGACTCCCCACGATAATCGTAGTTACATTATTGTAACTACAGCCGCGAAGAAATCAAGTTCGCGGATTCCGAAACGGCTTCGCAGCAAAACCGGGTTCAGCGCGGAGCCCTCTTCTCACTTCATGCCCGCGCGCGGATTATATGGCTTTTGGGTTTCCCATTTGCGCATGAGAGTGGCGAGTTCGGAGTCCGCCTCGTCGGGGAGGACAATTTTCAAGCTCACCAGAAGATCGCCGGAGGAACCATTCGGGCGAGGCAAGCCTTTGCCGCGCAGGCGCAAGGTGCGCCCGCCATTCGAGCCGGGGGGAACCGTAAGCTCCACCGCACCTTCGAGCGTCGGCGCATTGACTTTGGTGCCAAGCACAGCTTCATAAAGGGTCACCGGCAAATCGAGCCGGAGATCGCGGCCCTCGACACGGAAAAAGGGATGCTTGGCGATTTGGACGGTCACCATGGCGTCGCCCGGCTCGCCGCCCAAGGGACTTGGTTGACCCTGCCGTTTTAGGCGGATTTGCTTGCCGTCCTCAATTCCCGCCGGAACCGCGGCCTCCAGGGTCCGGCCGGTCGGCAAGGCGACGCGCGCGGTCGTCCCTTTCGCCGCCTCGGCGAGGCTTATTGTGACGTTCACATTGACATCCTCGCCTCGCGGCGGCGGCGCGGATTGGCCGCGCGTCCTCCCCCGGCGGCCAGTTGCAGCCCCGGCGCCAAAAAGGTCGGCGAAAATATCGCTTGCACTTAATCCTTCCGCGCCCGGCTGCCCGCCGCCGAAATTGAATTCAAAATGCTGAAAGCCGGGACCGCCGCCCGCGCGCGAACCGCGGCCAAAACCCGCGCCCTCCGTGCCGAATCCTTCAAATCCGTGAAACCGCGGTTTGCCTTCGGCGTCGATCTCGCCCCGGTCGAAGGCGGCGCGTTTTTTTTCGTCGCCCAAAATTTCATAAGCCGCGCTCACCTCGGCGAATTTCTCCTTCGCCTTCGGATCCTTGCTTTGATCGGGATGAAATTTCTTGGCGAGCCTGCGGAAGACCTTTTTGATCTCGGCCGTACCGGCTGATTTTTCAACGCCCAAGACCGCATAAGGATCACGCATTTATTAGCCCGCCTTCGTGCCCGCCCATTCGCCGGCATGTCTTCGGTGAAATTGGGGCCGCGGCGCACCGGCCGCAAGGCTTTATGAACTGAAACCCCTGGCCGCCGCAACGCTAATCCGGTATCTATCAGCCCGCCTTCCCCTGCCTGCAATTTTGAAACGGAAATTTTCAGGCATAATTATCAGCATATTGCCCTTGTGAACGCGCCCCTTGCTCGCCGGGCGGTCCTGCGCTTTCGACCCCTCTCCTTTCGGCTTATGGGGGCTGGCGCCGTGCTGTTCATTCGTCGGATAACATCGTCGCGGCGACGCGCAACGTCACCATTTTCAAACTCTTCGCCAAGATGGGGGTTTTCATGTCTGACACCGAGGATACGTGGCCATTGCCCCAATATAATCCTGGATCGCGTCTTCACCTTCACGCGCTCGGCGTTATTTCAGTTACCTTTGCGGCGCTAGAATGGAGCATGAATGAGCACTATATTAATTGCGCGGTACGCGCCGGCATGCCCATCGATCTCGTCGATAAATATTACCTGCACTTGAATGAAGATAGCCGGATGCAGGCAATAAGGGATATTTTCAAAGCCCACGAAAAAGAAAAGGAAGTTACAGTTCTTATTGACAATCTAGTCTCTTATTTTAACTGGTGCCGGAATTGCAGAAACCACATTCTGCATTCAGAGCTATATCCTCCCGCGTTCGGCGGCGAAAAAGATACTATATACCTGATAAAAAAAGCTTCTAAGAAATCTACAAAATCAGGATACATGAAATTTAAACTTATTGCCTTGCGAGGCATTGCTGACAAAATTAGATCTGGTGTTGTCCAGTCGGCAAAAATACATATATTCCTCAGGAGAGCCTTGCATAATTTCCGGGCTTTGCATGATCGGCGTTTGGTTGCCGCGCGCGGGGGCTCGCGACGGCTATGGCACTGATCGC
>JBQTKC010000450.1:0-3489 GCA_052386575.1 Beijerinckiaceae bacterium | reverse complement strand
GCTGTCGAAGTCGGCTTCAGCCATTCGCAGGTCTTCGTTTGCGTCCACGCTTTCATCCGCCAGATTACGCAGTTGAAATAGAACCTGGAAAATCGGCGTGCGGCTTAAATCTCGCGCAGGATCACTGATCGCTCCCATCTGGCCGCGGATACCTCTCCTTGTGCAAAACGGTGTGGAGTACGTGGGCAGGGTGTACAGAAATTCACCTCTTGACGAAGCGGTTGATGAGTGAGGGATTTGACGGAAGGAAGTATGGAATCGTGGACCCGCTGAGACGCTGGCAACGGAGTGCAAGCCCTCAAGCTACGTTGGGCCCAGCTCGGGAGGGACGCCGGCTCGATATGAACATTTTGTGGACCGGCGCGGACCCGCTCTTTTTCCCAGGAACACGCGTGAACTAGGAGTGGCATAACAAGAAAGGCGCAGATCGCCACGGCGCAAACAGGCACCATTTCGGCCGCGAACGGCCAAGGCAGAGAGAATGCACTCATGGTTGGACGAAATTCGACATAAGAATTGGTCGCGGACACCTGGGAAGGTATTGCGGCGCTGCGGTCACCCAGCCCTGACCGCGCCGGGTTTAACGGCCATCTTCATGCCTCTTTCGCGGACTCATTGGTTCGCCGGCAATGGCTCGGCTCACGATGTTCATGTCCGATTTATCATGACATTGATACACGCGGCCACACCGGACTCTACGGCCCGGTCCAGGGCTGGCTTCAGCTGATCCGGATATTCGACGAGCTCCGCATGCCCGCCGAAGGCGCGCATGATCTCTTCGTAGCGTACGCCCGGCTGAAACATGGTGACGCGATCGGGATAACTCTCAGGATAAAAAGCCTTTTGCATGCGCTCGCCGCCGTTGCCTTCGTTATTGGCGACGATCACGATAATCGGAATCCGCAATCTCACCGCCGTTTCCATTTCCATTGCGTTGATGCCGAATGCCATATCGCCGCAGATGACGACGACGAGACGCTCGGGATACGCGAGCTTGGCGGCAATCCCGAATGGAATACCCACGCCCATGCAGCCGTTGTTGCCGGGGGTCAGCCGGGAGACTGGAAGATAGGCCGGAAGAAGCTGCTGCGCCGCCGTCAATGTCAGGTTGCCATCAACGGCCGTGATGGCATCGCGCGGTATTGCACCTCGAATCTCGAGCATCAAACGCTGCAAAGTCATTGGCTGAACGTCTAGGCGCGCGGACGCTTTCCATTTGTCGAGCATCTCCTGGCGTTTTGCACCGAGACGCGCGCGCCACTCTTTCCCCGCCGCGGTCTGATGCTGCGCGGGCAGCCGCCCAAGAAGTTGATTGAGTGCCTCGCCTACATCGCCGACTATGCCTAACGCCGGCTTTAGGTTCAAATCGAAATGCCGCGCATCAATTCCGATATGAATAAGTTGCGCGTTGCGCGCGATCTCGGCGCCATAACGGAAAGTCCAGTCAAGTTTCGCACCCAAAGCGAGAACTGCGTCGGCATCTGCCAGCAAAAAGGAACTCGCTGCGTTGAAACAGAGCGGATGGTCATCGGGCAGAAAACCTCGACCCATCGGCGAGGTGATGAATGGCGCGTTCAGACGCGCAACGAGTCGTTCGAGCTCTGCAAAGGGCGCCGACCAGCGAACCCGATCGCCGATGATAATCACCGGCCGGTCGGCGTTGGTTAGTATCTCCGCCGCTTGATCGAGCGCGACCGCATCAATGAGCTGCGGCGGCGGTGGCGGCAATGATACGTGCTCGGCAATCGCTTTTGTTTGCAGCGCTTCTTCGGCGACGTCCAGATACACGGGACCGGGTTCCCGGCTACTTGCAACGTGAACCGCGCGCGCGAGAGATTCGGGGATGTTTGCAGCCGAGGTGATCAGGTCAGCAAACTTGGTGATCGGCCGATACAGCGCGACACCATCGAGTTCTTGGAACGAGCCCATTTCGCGCATGTGCAGCGGTCGCCGGCCGCCTAATACCAGCAGGGGCCAACCGTTATCGCGCGCAACAAGTATTCCGGTTGCCGCGTTGGTGATTGCCGGACCAGCCGAGAAAATGGCGACGGCCGTCAAGCGCCCCGCAACGTAATTCTGCGCTGTCGCCATCATGGCTGCCGCCTGTTGATGGCGGACTCCAATTACGCGAATGCCGCTTCGCGCGCACGCAGCGTGCGTTTCGTAGACCGGGGTGCCGGAAATCCCATAAACATGAGTCACACCGAGTCTTCGCAGCGTGCGGGCGATCAAGGCATTACCGTCCATCGCCTCAGGCTCAAGCCCGCGCTCGGTCAACGCGCGTTTTTTCGCAGGTAGATTCCTCAGCATCGAGGTCAGATCGTCAAGGCAATTATCTGACATGGCCACGGTCAAAATCGTTGGCGGTTGCCGGTCAATCCACGCGCAGCTTACAGATCTGTTGGGCCACATCTCTTCCAGATTCGATCACGTTTCACACCGGCGCCCTCCCGGTGCTCGCCAATACTTCGTTAATTTCGGCCGCCAGTTCAGCCGCGGTTGGTTTCCGAAAAATCGCGACGTTGGGGAGATCGATTTCGAACACTGCTCGAATTCGATTGGCGACCTGAGTGCCGGTCAACGAATCGCCGCCCAAAGCGAAAAAGTTGTCATCGATTCCGAAACCGTCGATCTTCAGGACTTCGGCAAAAATTTTTGCCACGGCGTGTTCTATGTCATTTCTCGGCGCGGCCGGCGCTGGCTGTAGAAATTCGCCCAGTTTGTCGGCGAGGCCAATGCGTTGTAATTTACCGGTCGGGCCTTTTGGAATCGCCGGCGCGATCACGACTTGGCTGGGGACCTTAAAGTCTGTCAGGCGCTCGAACAAGAATTCGCGGATCGCCCGCGGGTCAGTCGAATCTTCTTGTTTCAGCACCACCGCCGCGGCAACATCCTCGCCGAGGGTCGGGTGCGGCAGCGCGAAGGCGACCGCCTGCGCCACCGCTGGATGCTCGAGCAGCGCTTCATCGATTTCGCGCGGAGAAATTTTTTCGCCCCCGCGATTGATGATTTCCTTCAGCCGTCCAGTCAGGAACAGATAGCCATCGGCGTCGAGATAGCCCTGATCGCCGGTGCGAAACCACCCATTGCTGAAGCTCGCGCGATTGGCGGGTGCGTTATTCTCGTAGCCTGGCGTCACGTTGGCGCCGCGAATCACGACCTCGCCGCTTTCCCCTTGCGGGAGCTGCGCTCCCGCAGCGTCCATGATCGCGACTTCTGGACCTGCTGCGATACCGACCGAGCGCGGCTTGCGCCGCGCCGGCGGCAAGGGATTGCTCGCCATCTGGTGCGCGGCTTCGGTCATACCGTAGGATTCGATGACCGGCACCCCGAAAAGCCGTTCGAGCTCCGCCATGACCGGCGCTGGCAGCGCAGCGGACGACGAACGGATGAAGCGCAGACGATGATCCGCGATGACGTCAGCGTGTTCTTTGGCGCGCGCCAGGACCGCCTGATGCATGGTCGGCACCGCCGTATACCAGCTTGGGC
>JBQTKC010000449.1:0-2647 GCA_052386575.1 Beijerinckiaceae bacterium | reverse complement strand
GCTATTTTGCGTTGACGGCGCGGCGCAAATCCCTGAGCGCTCCGATTCGGGCAGGGAACGCGGCCAAGGACGATCTGGTTTTCAAGCTTGCCGGCGAGCACAGTCGGCGCGATCTTCTTGCCTTGTTGCTAGCGCTTTTTCCAAGCTCGCGGACGAGCGCTCGTCGTAGCGCGTCATGTATTCCCTCGCCGAGGTCCTGCTCTTGCCGCCGCGTGCGACAATTTGCTCTTGCGACGATTTCGGCGAGATCGCCGCCTGGGCGAGAACCATCTCGCCTTTCCGCGCCGCTTCTCCCTCAACCTCGTCCGCGCCAACAAGGACAATGGCGCCAGGACCATGGCTGTGGTGAATGCGGGCTCAACAGCCAAAAACGCGTTCTCGGAATTGTCGATATCTTGGAGTTTACCAGTGACCACTATGAAGCCCAGCCTGAGCCATCTCCTCGCGATCGACCAGGGAACGACCTCGACGAGGAGCCTCCTCTTCGACGCATCGGGAAGGCTCCTTGCCAAGGCCCAACGCGAGTTTGCGCAATTTTATCCGCAGCCGGGTTGGGTCGAGCACGATCTGCGGACGATCTGGCGCGACGTGCTCGCCACCGCGCGCGAGGTCGCCGCAAAATCTCTTGCGCGGGTTGCGGCGATTGGCATCGCGAACCAGCGGGAAACCACCGTGGTCTGGACGCGCGCGGACAGCACGCCGGTCTACCCCGCCATTGTTTGGCAGGACCGGCGCACCGCCGCGGACTGCGAGCGGCTGCGGCAGGATGGCGCCGAGGCACTGGTTCGCACCCGCACGGGCTTGCGTCTCGATCCCTATTTCTCGGCGACCAAGCTTGCCTGGATTCTCGATCACGTGGCGGGCGCGCGGGCGCGGGCCGAACGCGGCGAACTCGCCTTCGGCACCATCGACAGTTATCTGCTCTGGCGCCTGACCGGGGGCAAGGTGCATGCGACCGACGCGGCCAACGCCTCGCGAACCATGCTGTTCGACATCCACCGCCAATGCTGGGACGGCGATCTCTTACAATTGTTCAATATTCCCGAGTCGCTTCTCCCCGAGGTTTTCGACAACAGTTTTGTTTATGGGATCACGGCCGAGGGCTTGTTCGATGAGGCAATTCCGGTTGCGGGGATGGCGGGCGACCAGCATGCCGCGCTCATCGGCCAGGCCTGCCTTGATGCAGGAATGGCGAAGGCGACTTTCGGCACGGGGTGTTTTTTCTTGCTTAATACCGGCGAACAGGCGTTGCCGCCCGCAAAAGGAATGCTTACCACCATGGCTTACCGGACGGGCGGGCGTCCCATCTACGCCGTGGAGGGTTCGATTTTTGCCGCCGGAGCCGCGCTTAGATGGCTGCGCGACCGGCTCGGTCTCATCGAGGATGTTGCGCGGACCGGCGCCATTGCGGCGGAGATCGGCGGCAATGCAGGAGTCTATTTGGTGCCTGCCTTCGCTGGCCTTGGCGCGCCGCATTGGGACCCTGGCGCGAGGGGACTGATTTGCGGACTTACATTGGATTCTTCGCCCGCGCATATCGTCCGCGCCGCGTTGGAATCGGCCGCCTACCAAACCCTCGATCTCATGGGCGCCATCACGGGCGGCGGCGGGCCGCCCCGCGCGCTGCGCGTCGATGGCGGCATGGCGGCCAACGACTGGTTCTGCCAGTTTCTGGCGGACATCATCGCGGCTCCGGTCGAACGCCCGCTCATGCTCGAGGCAACCGCGCAGGGCGCTGCCTTTTTGGCCGGGATCACGATTGGCGTGTTTGCCGATATTTCTGCCATCTCCGCTGCATGGAAATGCGGCGAAAGGTTTGAACCGCGCATGGGGGCAGCCGAGAGGGAGCGCTTGATCGCGGGCTGGCGGAATGCGGTCGCGCGCGCGCTGACAAGCAATGCGCGGGCGAAAAATTGAACCGGCCAAGTGAGGCAAACGATAGGCCGCTTGGATCGAATATAGTTTTGGCGGGTTTCCTCCCGGCGGACGAATGGCGCCGCCATGCAAAGGAGCGACTGCATGTATTCCAGTATAGCGATGCAAGATAGGGGGACGCTTTCGCGCCGCGATTGTCTGACGAGCGCCGCCGCCGCGGCGCTGGGCTTTACGCTTGCCGCTGGCCCTGTACGCGCCGCGGCAATCAAAACCGGCACGGACGGCCTATCCGCTGGCATGGCGAAAGTGAAAGTGGCCGAGGACGAAATGCCGGTCTACTACGCGAAGCCTCTGGACGCCGCGAAGCCGCCGGTCAATCTTGTCGCAATGGAGGTTTTCGGCTTGCACGAGCACATCAAGGATGTGACGCGCCGGCTGGGCAAGCTCGGCGCGCTCGCGGTGGCGCCGGATTATTATTTCCGCTTCGGCGATCTCACAAAAATCACCCAACCGTCGCAACTGATGCCGCTCGTCAACGGCAAACCCGGCCTCGAGCTTTTTGCCGATCTCGACGCGGCGGTTGCTTGGGCCAAATCGGAGGGCGGCGATACGGACCGGCTCGGCATCGTCGGCTTTTGCCGGGGCGGCCGCACGGTGTGGCTTTATGCGGCGCATAGTTCGAGCCTCAAGGCCGGCGTTGCGTTTTACGGAAGCCTGATGGATCCCCCGAGCGCGGCCATGCCGCAAAACGCCTTTGATCTCGCGACAAAAG
>JBQTKC010000448.1:0-15226 GCA_052386575.1 Beijerinckiaceae bacterium | reverse complement strand
CAACGATTCCCAGCGCCAGGCGACCAAGGACGCGGGGCGCATCGCCGGGCTCGAGGTCCTGCGCATCATCAACGAGCCGACCGCGGCGGCGCTCGCCTATGGCCTCGACAAAAAGGGCTCTGGGGTCATCGCGGTCTACGATCTCGGCGGCGGCACCTTCGACATCTCGATCCTCGAAATCGGCGATGGCGTTTTCGAGGTGAAATCGACCAACGGCGACACCTTCCTCGGCGGCGAGGATTTCGATGTCCGTCTTGTCGAGTATCTTGCCGGTGAGTTCAGGAAGGACAATGGGATCGACCTGAAAAAGGACAAGCTCGCGCTCCAGCGTCTGAAGGAAGCGGCCGAAAAAGCCAAGATCGAATTGTCGTCCGCGACCCAAACCGAGATCAACCTGCCCTATATCACCGCCGACGCCGCTGGACCGAAACATCTCACCTTAAAACTCACCAGGGCGAAGTTTGAGGCGCTTGTCGACGATCTGATCCAGAAAACCGTCGAACCGTGCCGAAAGGCCTTAAAAGACGCGGGACTTAGCCCGGGCGAGATCAATGAAGTCGTTCTCGTCGGCGGCATGACCCGCGTGCCCAAGGTGCAAGAGGTGGTCAAGAGCTTCTTCAGTAAGGAACCGCACAAAGGGGTAAATCCCGATGAAGTCGTCGCGATCGGCGCGGCGGTTCAGGCCGGCGTCCTCCAGGGCGATGTGAAGGACGTGCTTTTGCTCGACGTGACGCCATTGTCCCTCGGCATCGAGACCCTCGGCGGCGTGTTCACGCGCTTGATCGAACGGAACACGACCATTCCAACCAAAAAGAGCCAGGTGTTTTCGACCGCGGAAGACAATCAGACGGCGGTGACGATCCGCGTCTTCCAAGGCGAGCGGGAAATGGCGGCGGACAATAAGCTGCTTGGTCAGTTCGATCTCGTCGGGATCCCGGGCGCGCCGCGCGGCGTACCGCAGATCGACGTCACCTTCGATATCGACGCCAATGGCATTGTCAACGTATCGGCGAAGGACAAAGCAACCAACAAGGCGCAGCAGATTCGGATCCAGGCCTCCGGCGGCCTCAGCGAAGGCGATATCGACAAAATGGTCAAGGACGCCGAGTCGCACGCTGCCGAGGATAAGAAACGCCGGGAACTCGTCGATGTCAAGAATCATGGCGAGGCGATGATTCATTCCGCCCAGAAATCGTTGGCGGAATACGGGACCAAGGTCGCCCAATCCGACAAGAGTGCGATCGAGGCCGCGGTTGGCGCCTTGAAATCGGCGCTTGAAGGCGAGGACACCGAGGCGATCAGGGCCAGGACGAATGACCTTGTGCAAGCGTCCATGAAGCTCGGCGAAGCGATGTATAAGGCCCAGGCCGCGGAGCCGGGCGCGGAGGGGGCGCATGCCGAGACAAAGGATGATGTCATCGATGCGGATTTTAAGGAAGTCGGCCCCGACGACAAGAAGAAATCCGCGTAACTGGGCGGGGGGACCGCGAAAATCGCGATGGAGGGATTCGTCGTTGTGGCTCGCCGCGGATCGCCTCCCCGGGCGGTTGCCTTCGGGCGGCGTTTCCAGCGAAATCAGCATTCGCGGATCGTGCTCTAGACTGTTTTGCGATCCCGCGGAATGGCGTGATCAATGAACCGCTCGGTCAAGGACCTGGAGGATGTCCTTAAGAAGTCGAGCGGCTTTTTGCGAGCTTGCTCCAGCGTGCGGCGGGGGTGTTTCCTTCCGCGAGGGGCGTGATTTTGGCGGTGGCTCGCCCTTGCCGCCGGCGCCATATATGGTGCGCCAGCGCGCCTAAGGTGCATGGTGCCGGCATCGCGATGCGGGTGGAATGCCATGGGGCGCGATGAATTTTGACTGAGGGGACAGATGGCGCCGGGAGCACTCAGAGGGAAGCTCCGGCGGGCGTACTGATTGGAACGCGAAGCGCGATGATGAGACGGGATTATTACGAAATTCTCGGTGTTTCCAAAAGCTGCACGGACACCGAGATGAAAACTGCTTTCCGCAAGGCCGCGATGCAATGCCATCCCGACCGCAACCCCGGCAATACGGAAGCCGAAATTCAGTTCAAGGAACTGAACGAAGCCTACCAGGCGTTGTCCGATCCGCAGAAACGGGCGGCTTACGATCGCTACGGTCATGCCGCTTTCGAACATGCCGGATTTGGAACCGGAGGCGATGGTTTCGCGGCGTCGATGGCGGATATTTTCGACGACCTTTTCGGCGATGTGATGGGCGGGCGGCGTGGCGGCGGACGCAGGGGTCCCGCGCGCGGGTCGGATCTCCGCTACAACTTGGAAATTTCGCTCGAACAAGCGTTTCACGGCAACACCGCGCCGATTAGCCTGCCAGCTTCGGCCGCTTGCGAGGCTTGCGCGGGATCGGGCGCCAAGGCTGGCGCGAAACCGCGGCTTTGTTCTACGTGCGGCGGGCACGGGCGGGTGCGGGCCCAGCAAGGCTTTTTCGCGATCGAGCGGACCTGCCCGCACTGCCATGGGGGCGGCGAGATCATCGACTATCCATGCCAGGCCTGCGGTGGCTCGGGCCGCGTCACCCGCGAACGCCACCTTTCCGTCAATATTCCGCCTGGCGTCGAGGACGGGACGCGGATCCGTCTCGGCGGCGAAGGCGAGGCAGGGGCCAAGGGCGGCCCGGCGGGCGATCTTTACATCTTCGTGTCGACGAAGCCGCATCCGTTTTTTCGCCGCGACAGCGCCGATCTTTTCTGCCGCGTTCCGATCTCGATGGTCCAGGCGGCGCTCGGCGCGGAAGTCAGCGTCCATGCGCTTGATGGCAGCGAAGCCAAGGTCAAAATCCCGGAAGGCACGCAATCGGGCAAACAATTCAAGTTGAAAAACAAGGGGATGCCTGTGCTGAGATCGCGCGACACCGGCGATCTTTATATCGAGGTGACGGTGGAAACGCCGCAAAGTCTCACCAAGCGGCAACGCGAACTCCTCGCCGAATTCGAAACGCTGTCGTCGACAAAGACCCATCCGGAATCCGCTGGCTTTTTTGCCCGGATGAAAGACTTCTTCGAGAATTTGAGCGGGCAGTGAGCCCGCCTCGCGTGCAACCCTTGCTCGTTTCATCCATTTATGTTTTGTGACACCTCGCCTTTCGCTGGCGAATTTGCGGGGGGAAGCGCCCGCAACGTGAGGGAGGAATCTTTTTTGCACAGCCACCCCGCGCGCGCCGTCCGGCGTAGCGCCTCAAAGCCAAACTCGCCAATCGAGGAGCGGCTCGCCGACGAGGCGCGCTTCTTCAGATCGTGGCTCGACAACCCAGCGGTGGCCGGCGCGGTCTCCCCATCGGGGCGATCCCTCGCGCGGATGATGGCGCGTTATGTCGATCCGCACAAAGGAGGACCCATCGTCGAACTGGGCCCGGGCACCGGCGCAATCACGGAGGCGCTTTTGGCGCGCGGCATCGCGCCAGAGCGGCTTTTTCTCGTCGAATTCGATCCCGGATTCTGCAAGCTCCTTAGGCGGCGCTTTCCCCGCGTCCATGTCATCAAAGGGGATGCGTATCATTTGTCGCGGACCCTCAAAGGCCGCCTTCGCAAGCCGGCGGGCGCGATCGTATCGAGCCTGCCGCTCTTATTGAAGCCCGAGACGCAGAGACTTGCGCTCCTCGCCGATGCCTTCGATTGCATGAGCCCGAACGGGTGCTTCATCCAATTCACCTATGGTCCCGCCTCGCCGATGCCCCGCGGAAGCGCATCGGCGCTCGATTTTCACGTCGAAGCTTCGCCGCCGGTCTGGTTGAACCTGCCTCCCGCGCGCGTTTGGATTTACCGGCGGCAGGCGCAGGCGGCCATGAGCGTCGTGCGAAGGCGGCCGAACCCGGCGCAGGAATTCTTCGACAAACTGAAACTCGGGACCGAAAAGGTCCATCTCGACTTGAAGAAAGAGATCGCCGCCGCCAAAGCCAGGCTTCGAATCGAGACGAGACTTGGCCAACCCTCGCGTAAGGGGCCGTGGGCGGACTCGGCTTTCACCCCCTCGGGCAAGGCGTCCGGCATCGATAGGTCGCAGCATTTGTGATGAATACGGACGCCCTTCCCCACCAAAAGGCGGCCGCCCGCGAAAAACTTATCGTCGCGCTCGATGTCGCGACAATTTTGGAAGCCGAGGCGCTGGTAAGCGCGCTCGGCGACAGCGTGAGTTTTTATAAAATTGGCCTGGAACTCGCCTGTGGCGGAGGCCTGCCCTTTGCCCAGGATTTGATAAAGGACGGCAAACAGGTCTTTCTCGACCTTAAACTGCACGATATTGCCACCACGGTAAGCCGGGCTTGTGCTCAGGCCGCCAGACTTGGTGCCAGATTTTTGACGGTCCATGCCTATCCGCAGACGATGAAAGCGGCAAAACTGGCCGCCGCGGGCTCTTCGCTGAGTCTCCTCGGCGTGACCGTACTGACCTCTTACGATGATCGCGACCTCGCCGATGCTGGTTATGCTTACGGCGTCGCGGATCTCGTCGCACGGCGCGCGGCGCAAGCGCGCGAAGCGGGCCTCGACGGGTTGATACTTTCCGCCCAGGAGGCGGGCGCCGTGCGCGCGCGTTTTGGCCGGGATATGATTCTCGTGACACCTGGAATTAGGCCAGCGGGCTCTGAGGCTGCCGATCAGAAAAGAACCATGTCGCCCGCCGCCGCGATTGCCGCCGGGGCGGACTATCTCGTTGTCGGCCGGCCGGTCACGCAGGGGAAGAATCCGCGCGGGGCGGCGCAGGCGATCATCGCGGAAATCGCCATCGCCTTGTCCTGAAACGCAAAACGCCGGACGTACCTCCGGCCCGGCGCGTGATCATGGCGCTGGTAATCAGCATGCCATGATCGACACGAGCATAGAAGATTTCCATGACGAAGCGATGACGGAGTTTGACATGGCGGGTCAAATAAGCAAGCAAGTTGGCAGTTCGTCGCCTGCCCGCGCTTTTTTCTTGCCGCCGCAGCGGAATATAGACAGTATAGAGCGGGATCGCGGGAGATTGGCCATGGGGGATATGCGGCTCGCCGTTGCCGGAGCGGCCGGCCGCATGGGCCGCGCCCTGATCGAGATCATCCGGCAAACGCCGGGCGCCCACCTTGCCGGCGCGATCGAGCGGGCAGGATCGATCGCCATCGGCCAGGACGCGGGGCTGCTCGCCGGCTGCGGCCAAATGGGCGTCCCGATCAGCGGCGACGCTCTCGCAACCATCGCCGGCGCGGACGGGATTCTCGATTTCACCACGCCAGAATCGACTATCGCACTCGCCGCGCTGGCGGCCCAAGCAAGAATCGTCCACGTGATCGGCACGACGGGTTTGGGAGCGGACCATCTAACGAGGTTGGAGGCCGCCGCGCGCCACGCCGTGGTCGTGCGCTCGGGCAACATGAGCCTCGGCGTCAATCTCCTCGCCGCTCTCGTTGAGCGGGCTGCCCGCACGCTCGGGCCGGAATACGACGTCGAGGTCGTCGAAATGCACCACCGCATGAAGGTCGATGCGCCATCCGGCACCGCGCTTCTGCTGGGAGAAGCGGCGGCAAAGGGACGTGCCGTCAAACTCGAACAGCGTTCGGTTCGCGTGCGCGACGGTCACACCGGCCCGCGCACAATCGGCGACATCGGCTTTGCGACGCTGCGCGGCGGAACCGTGATTGGAGATCACAAAGTGATTTTCGCGGGGCCAGGTGAGCGCATCGAACTCGCCCATGTCGCGGAAGATCGCAGCATTTTCGCGCGTGGCGCCGTGCAGGCCGCGCTCTGGGGCAGGAACCAAAAGCCTGGTCTTTATGCGATGGCCGATGTGCTCGGGCTCGCCGGTGAGTCATAGCCGGGCCAGCAATTTGCGGAGGAGCGCTCCGTGTTCAAACGTCTGTTGCGCAAAATGGCGCGGCTAGATAGCCAAATGCCGCGACCACTTTTTCGTAGACTGGCCGCTTGAACGGAACGATCAACGCGGCGAGACGGCCGATCGACTCCCATCGCCACGCATCGAATTCCGGCCGCTGTCCGCCGGCTGGTGCGTCGATATCGATTTCGTTTTCGTCGCCGTCGAAGCGCAGCGCGAACCATTTTTGCCGCTGGCCGTGAAACCGGCCCTTCGAGGATTTTTTCAAGGCACCGTCCGGTAGATCGTAGCTGTACCATTCCGGCGCCTCCGCCAAGAATGTCGTGGACGACACGTTGGTTTCCTCGCGCAGCTCGCGCAAGGCAGCCTGATAGGGCGCTTCGCCGGCGTCGATCCCCCCCTGCGGCATTTGCCATTCGTGCTCTTGCCGCAAGTGCTCGGCTATCTTCTTGTTGCGGCGGCGCCCGAGGAAGACGAGTCCCGAGCGATTGAAGAGCATGATTCCGACGCCTGGGCGGTAATAGAGTGAGTCCATTGCCGCCTTACCTCACGGCCACCGATCCAACCGCCAAGCGAGATTCCTGGCTTGGCACGGCCGCACTTAGCGGGACGAGCGCAATGCCTCGCGCCTCTAGCGCGCGGGCAAAACGGCTGATCGTTTCGACCGAAGCCGGAAGCGCGCTCGCAACCCCGATCGCCATGCCTTTGTCGCGGGCGATTGCTTCAAGCCGCGCGAGGGCCGCCTCGATTGCCTTGGGCTCGGCCGTCGAATCGAGGACGAGGTCGGCGCGCGCGGCCACAAGTTCCTGACCGGTCGCGAGGGTCATGGCGAGGCTCTGCGCTGATGTCCCGTCATCGACGTAGAATAAGCCGCGCGCGGCAAACTCGCGCAAGACCGGCGCAAAAGCCTTTGCGTCCGCCGTGAACTTGCCGCCTAAAAAATTCGTGACGCCGGCATAACCGGTGAATCTGCTCATAAGCCAAGTCAGATTGTCGATATTCGCGGCTTTCCCGGCGCCCGCGAGAAGCGTGTGCGGGCCGGGATTATCGTGCGGGAAATCGATGGGCTCCATCGGAATTTGCAAAACGGTCTCATGGCCGGCCTCGCGCGCGCGCGCCGCCTCCCGCGCAAGATCGGCGCCATAGGGCGCGAAGCCGAGCGTGACGGCGCCCGGCAAACTTGCGATCGCCGATTCCGTTGCGCGCCGGGCAAGACCCATGCCGCCAACGAGCAAAGCTATGCGCGGCGCATCTTGTGCCAATCCGCCGGTGGATATGGCGGAGCGGGCATAAACCTCGGACGGCCGCGCGCCATCGGCCCCAATGCGCGGGACTGGGCCATGCGGCGTTTGTTCGATAAGCCGAGGGTCGGGCGCCGACGGGAGGCCCGTGTTCAGCGCCTTCGCCACATCGATGACCAGAGCCTCGGGCGCGCCGCCGCCGCTGGCGCGAATGATTTTCACCCCAGTCCGCCGCTCGACCGCCTCCGCCGTCAAACCGGCTTTCTCGGCAGGAACCGCGGCGGGTGCGCCTTGAAGCGGGGCGGGTGTCTCGCGCGCGCGCGCCGCGATCTGTGGCGGCGGGGGCGCGTTGTTGGGCTCCACGGCCGGAGTTTGGGTGGGCGCCCCGCCTGGCGGCCTGACTAGCGCCGGCAAAAACGCGGCGGGAACAGCAAGCAATCCCAGGCCAGCCATGGCAACCGCCGCGTAAAGCGAACTGGCGCGCAGCCGGCGCTTTGGAACCGGAAACTGTCCCAAGGGAGCATTCAGATCATCGTCCGTCATACCCTGATCGCTATCCTGCGTTGGAACACATACAAACCGTTGCAAGCCGTTGCAGGAGCCAAACCGGCGCCCGCCGAACGGCGGAACACGGCAAGGCCGTGCCATGTCCGGCAAGAGCCACGCCGCCAGCGACACCGCTCTGCAAGCCGGCGTTCCAGGTCCATGCGGCGCCGCGGGTCCAACCCTGATCCGGCGGCGGCCAGCCGGTTCATTGTCCAACGTCTCTTTCGCATGGCCGAAACGCAGCCGCCTGCACTTTCACGGATCATGCTTGCGCGGGGCCGTCGCTTCGTTATGAATACTTAACTTTAGAAAATTTACCGGGAATGCCCGCCGGTATCAACCCAGGTCGCTTAACAATGTTCGTTGGCCTCCTTTTCTTCGCTCGCCTCGCCCATATTGATGTTGGGCGTGCGGCTGACATTGGTTAGGCGGCGGCTGCGGAGTGGCATGTGCGCGATTCGCGAGGCATGAGCCGATTCGTGAACCTGCATGACACCCATGCTGGCAAAATCCGCACGGCGTCGCCGCCATCACGGTAAAGGCGCATCGACAAAACTTGGCCGGTGTAGATTGTCGCAGTCATTCTCTTGATCGCGCCATCGCAGCGCGTGCCCGCGGGCTTGAACTGGGCGTGCCATTTTGTCCTCATGACGAATTGAAAAATTTCATCCAACCGATTATCGTCATATTTCAACACTGTCTGTGGTTCAGGCACGAGAACATCCAGTATCCATCATTTTTGTGTCCCTGCCGCCAGCTAAAGGAAATCAGTAATGGCGGACTTGCGGCCAACTTACCGGTATAGTGCTCAGGCAAGCCATTGGTTTCAATGTGAAATGATGTGATGCCCGATGGGAACAAGATGAGCGCCGATGCCTACGACCCCTACGACTTCGCGAATCGCCGCCACATCGGGCCGTCGCCCGAGGAGATCGCCGCGATGTTGCGGGTGGTGGGCGTTTCGAGTCTCGACGCGCTGATCGGCGAGACTGTTCCCAACAACATTTGCCTTGGCAAAGCGCTCGGCATCGACCGGCCGCTTTCCGAGCGCGGCGCGCTCGATCGCCTGCGCGAGACCGCGAACAAGAACCGCGTCCTGACGTCGCTCATCGGCCAAGGCTATCACGGCACGATCATGCCGCCGGCGATCCAGCGCAACATTCTGGAAAATCCGGCATGGTACACGGCTTACACGCCCTATCAGCCGGAAATCAGCCAGGGGCGGCTTGAGGCTCTGCTCAATTTTCAGACGGTCGTCTCGGACCTGACCGGGCTCGCTATCGCCAACGCTTCGCTCCTCGATGAGGCAACGGCGGCGGCAGAGGCGATGGCACTCGCCCAACGCGTCACGAAATCGAAGGCGGCAGCCTATTTTGTCGATGAAAATTGCCTGCCGCAAACGATCGCCGTGGCGCGCACGCGCGCGGAACCACTTGGTTGGAGGATCATCGTCGGAGATCCCTTCAATGACTTGGAGCCAGACCAGGTCTTCGGCGCGCTTTTTCAATACCCAGGCGTCAACGGCAAATTCCACGATTTCTCGGACGCGATCGCCAAATTGCACGAAGCTAAGGCGATCGCCGTCGTCGCGGCCGACCCATTAGCCCTCACGCTTCTGAGGCCGCCGGGTGAGATGGGCGCCGACGCCGCGGTGGGCTCCATGCAGCGTTTCGGAATGCCCATGGGCTATGGCGGCCCGCATGCCGGCTATATTGCGGTCAGGGAAGCTTATAAACGCGCGCTGCCGGGCCGGCTCGTCGGCGTGTCGGTCGATTCGCGCGGCAACCGCGCCTATCGCCTCGCTCTTCAAACGCGCGAACAGCATATTCGCCGCGGCGGCGCGACCTCCAACATCTGCACGGCGCAGGTTCTGCCCGCCGTCATCGCTTCCATGTATGCGGTGTTCCATGGGCCGAAGGGTTTGAAGGCCATCGCGGAACGCGTGCATCGCAAGGCGGGGCGGCTCGCCGACGGGCTCGCCTCGCTCGGCTTTTCGATCGCGCCGCAAGAGTTCTTCGACACCATCACGGTCGCGGTCGGCCCTTATCAGGGGCTGATCATGAAGAACGCCGTGGATAATGGCGTGAACCTTCGCAAGGTCGGCCGCGACCGCATCGGAATCACGGTCGACGAGCGCACAAGGCCTTCGACGCTTGAAGCCGTGTGGCGCGCTTTCGGCGGCTACAACCTCGTCTATCGCGCCGAATTTCCGAAATATCGCCTGCCCGCGGCGCTCACGCGCCAATCCGCGTATTTGACCCATCCGGTCTTTCACATGAACCGGGCGGAAAGCGAGATGACGCGTTACATGCGCCGCCTCGCGGATCGAGACCTCGCGCTCGATCGCGCCATGATTCCGCTCGGCTCCTGCACGATGAAACTCAACGCCACGGCCGAGATGCTTCCCATCACCTGGCCGGAGTTCGCCGAGATCCATCCTTTCGCGCCCGCCGATCAGGCTCAAGGCTACGCGGAGATAATTGACGATTTATCGAAAAAGCTTTGCAAGATCACCGGTTTCGAGGCCTTCTCGCTGCAGCCAAATTCGGGCGCGCAGGGCGAATATGCGGGACTGCTCGCGATCCGGGCGTATCACAAGAGTCGCGGCGAGGCGCATCGCAAGATATGTCTCATTCCGGCGTCCGCTCACGGCACCAATCCCGCGTCCGCCTCCATGTGCGGAATGGATGTCGTCGTCGTGGCGACAGACGCAAAAGGCAATATCGACCTCGCGGACTTCCGCGCCAAGGCCGAAGCGAGTGTAGCGAGTCTCGCCGCGGCGATGATCACCTATCCCTCGACGCATGGCGTTTTCGAGGAGACCGTGCTCGAGATTTGTGCGATCACCCATGCGAACGGGGGCCAGGTCTATCTCGACGGCGCAAATCTCAACGCGCTCATTGGGCTTGCGCGGCCCGGCGACATCGGCGCCGACGTGGGCCACGTTAATCTTCACAAGACCTTCTGCATTCCGCACGGCGGCGGCGGCCCGGGCATGGGGCCAATCGGCGTCAAGGCGCACCTCGCGCCGTTCCTGCCCAGCCATCCCGAGACGGGCGGCAGCGCCGCAACGGTTTCAGCGGCACCTTTTGGTTCGCCGTCGATCCTCCCGATCTCTTGGAGCTATTGCCTGATGATGGGCAGCGAAGGCCTTGCGCAAGCGACCCGCGTCGCGATCCTGAACGCCAACTACATCGCCAGACGCCTGGCGGGCACCTATGACGTGCTTTATGCGGGCGTCAAGGGCCGCGTCGCGCATGAATGCATCATCGACACGCGGCCGTTGCTCGAGGAGGCTGGCGTCACCGTCGACGACATCGCCAAGCGGCTCATCGACTGCGGCTTTCACCCGCCGACCATGAGCTGGCCCGTCGCGGGGACGCTGATGATCGAACCCACCGAGTCGGAGACGAAGGGGGAACTCGACCGTTTCTGCGACGCAATGCTCGCCATTCGCGAGGAGGCTCGGGCCATCGCGGACGGGCGCATGGACAAAGAGAACAATCCTTTGAAGAACGCGCCGCACACCGTCGAGGACCTCATCGGCGAATGGAAGAGACCCTATTCGCGCGAGGCCGCCTGCTTTCCGGCCGGCGCCTTCCGGGTCGATAAATACTGGCCGCCGGTCAACCGTGTGGACAATGTTTATGGCGACCGCAACCTCGTTTGCGCCTGCGCACCGATGGAAACCTATATTAAGGCGGCGGAATAGGTGCCGCGCTGCTGGCAGATTAGTGTCATTTGCAGCGGAAAGCGCGCTCCAAAAAACTGGCCGCCATCTTGTTTTGATAACTTATTGAATCTATTGGCTGGGGCGGGAGGATTCGAACCTCCGGATGGCGGAATCAAAATCCGCTGCCTTACCACTTGGCTACGCCCCAACGCCGCTTTATGTCCGGGCTGCCGCCCGCGGCGGCCGGACCATAATGCGCGGCGGCACAAGCCGCAACCGCGCTGGTGGAGACCAAAAATCCGCGCTGGGATTCTTGGACAATGCCGCCACCGTGGGACGGAGACAAACTTTCCGCCAATTTTCCGCCGCATGGCAAAATCCTGTCCGTTGGCAACCGAGACCGGATCTGCCGGCCGCGATCAACGAGACGTGGTACAAACGCTGCAACAGGCCGCATCGGCGCGACGCGCTTCGCGCCTGGCTGGTGTGAATACGTTCATGGGGCTGTTGGTATGACTCGCCTCGTGCGTGGCTTGGCCGATCTCGCGAGCGAATACAATGTCATTTTGTGCGACGTCTGGGGCGTCGTTCATAATGGACTCCTGGCGTTCGAGAGAGCTACCGGCGCGCTTAGCCGCTTCCGGGCGGGCGGCGGCATGGTGGTGCTGCTGACGAACTCGCCAAATCCCAGCCGGATCGTGGAGGCACAGCTCGCTCGTCTTGGCGTTTCTCGTAAAGCCTATGATGCGATCGTCTCGTCCGGCGACATCACCGTTTCCCTGCTCGTCGCGCGCACCGGCGCCGGCCTGTTTCATATCGGCCCGCCTGACGAGACCGCCCTTTTCGAAGATGTATTGGCGGTGTGTGGAGCGAGGCCCCCCGTGGTGCCGCTGAAACAAGCGGACTTCGTCCTCTGCACCGGTCTTGCCGATCCCTGGCGCGAGACGCCCGCCGATTACGACGCTATCCTTGCCGCCATGCGCGCGCGCAATCTCGAGCTCATTTGCGCCAATCCCGACATCGTCGTGGAGGACGGCGGCAAATTATTTTATTGTGCCGGCGCGATCGCCGAACGCTATGCCGGGGCGGGCGGCAAGGTCATCCAGGCGGGCAAGCCTTTTGCCCCGATTTTTGCGCGCGCGCTCGAGCTCGCGGGGGGGCCGGGCAACAAGTCTGTCGATCGCGCCCGCGTACTCGTGATTGGCGACGCCATGCGAACCGATATCAAGGGTGCGCACGATCAGGGTTTTGACAGTCTCTTTGTGACATCCGGCATCCATCACAAGGAGCTGCATGGCTCGGCCCAAGACAGCGGCCTCGACGCCGCCGCGTTCCGCCAGTTCATGGAAGCATCGGATTTTTCGCCCGCCGCGGCGATCCCGGAGCTCATTTGGTAGAAGTTGCAAAGAGGCGGCATGCCGCGGCCTTGACGCGGCCCCGACCGCCATGCAGTTTCCCTCCTATTCCGGAGGGCGCCCGCATGGCGTCTTACAGTTTGGGTTACCTTGGCCGATCTTTCTTCCGCCAAAAAATTTATTGTCTCCATCGATCCGCCTGGACCGCTGCCCGGACTTGCCGGCGCGGTGGTCTCGATCGGCAATTTCGATGGCGTTCATCGCGGTCATCTCGCGGTGATCAATCGCGCCAGGACGCTCGCGGAGAAACTTCGCTGCCCCTGCGCGGTACTTACCTTCGAGCCGCATCCGGCCGATTTTTTCAAGGGTCCCAACACGATTTTTCGCCTCACGCCGCCCGGCGCCAAGGCGAGAGCGCTGGAAAGGCTTGGCATCGACGGGATGATCGTCATCACCTTCGACAAAGTTTTGGCGAGCCTCCCGCCCGAGGTTTTTATCGCTGAAATCCTCGTCCACCGTCTCGCCGCCCGCGCCGTCGTCGCGGGCTATGATTTCCACTTCGGCGCGGGCCGCTCAGGCACGCCCGCCCTGCTCAAGGAAGCGGGCAAACGGCACGGTTTTGGCGTCGAGATCGTGGAGCGGGTTTTGGCGGGCACGGCGGACGATAACGAGGCCGCGTCTTCAACCGCGGCCCGCGCGGCACTCGAAGCAGGCGATGCCGAACATGCCGCGCGGCTACTCGGTCATCCCTTTGCCATCATGGGCAAAGTCATCCACGGCCAGGAACGCGGCCGGATTCTAGGATTTCCGACGGCCAATCTTTTGCCGGACGAAAGTTGCCGGTTGCGCCACGGTATCTATGCCGTCCGTGCCGTTGCCGGGGCCAAAATCCATGACGGCGTGGCGAGTTTCGGCCGCCGCCCAACGTTCGACAATGGTCCGGCGCGTTTGGAGGTTTTTCTGTTCGATTTTTCCGGCGATCTTTACGGCGAGTCGATCGAAGTTTTGTTCATCGGCTGGATCCGGCCCGAGGAAAAATTCGATTCGGCCGCGGCGCTCCTCGCGCAAATGCAGCGGGATGAGACGCAGGCAAGAGAGATCCTGCGGGGGCAGTCCGTGAGTTGAAGCACGGCGGTTTATCTTCTGCGACGAATTTGCGGGCGGATTCCGCATTCCGGCCGGTCATGACGGCCTACCAATCATGTAACCGAATAGAATTCCCGCAGCCAAGCGCCCTTTCGAGCGTCGAAAGCCAGTCTGATTTGGGTACCAGGCCCCCAATCCCTAGGTACGAACGTTCCGAATATCTCCCCCGCTTGAACAGCCAGCCGCCCCATCTCAGAGAGGACGGCTTCCAACGGCGTCGAATCGAGAAACGGCCCGCAATGCACGTCCATTCCGTTTGGTCGGAGCATGGCGATCGACAGCATCGAAGGATGGCCCGCAAGTTCCGAAAAGAGGTCGTACATCGCAGCGCGCTTCTTCATGGTGAACCCGTCCCGCGCGTCTAAAGCCTCCCGAACTTTGATCGGCTTAAACTCTTTCAGCCGGGCCTGCTTGTCGGCAGCACGCCAGCGCGAGATAGCCGACCGATCGGTCCGGAACAGATCTACCAGGAACGTGCACTCAAGTATATCCCGCATGACGAGCGCGGAATTTTGTGAATACCCGGAGAGCATGAGCTTGATGGCCGAGGCGAACGCGTTGAACGTCCGGATCCCCATCACCTGAATGACCTTCAGGTTCTCGTCCTCCGTCGGGAACTTCCTCAGAGTGTCGAACAGATCCATCACTTGCTTGGTTATATCAAGATGGAGAGTGAGGCGGGCATCGGCTTCGATCAGCGTCAATGCCTTGGCGCGGAGACCTTCTTCACCCGCGTGGAGGCTGATGATGTTTTCCGGAATACGTCCAGCCATGCTGAATTCTCATGATCTCATTCGTGCAATCATAAAATAGTATGCCTAGGTTCGGTCACCGACAAATATAGATGGCACAACCGGCGTAGCTCCAAGGGGCCGGCACGCCCAGGGCCATGATTTTTCTAGCGCCGCCGAGTTCCGGCAGATCGATCGCGAATCAGGTCGTCATTACGAAGGGTGGGGCGCACGGCTTCCTGATCGCGCCCGCCGCGCCACCTGCAGGTTTAACCTCGCAAGCGGCTCAGCCCAACTTTGGCCGCAAAACTTAAGAGGATTAGCACTCTGGCTGGTGCATCGCTCCCGCGCCGGCAGGACTAAAGGACAACAATGGTTCGTACATTTGCCCGCGCGATCCTTCTCGCCCTCTTGAGCGGATCTCCGGCTCTTGCCTTCAATAACCCGCTCAGCGGCGTCGAGCTGGCTAACTTTAATCCACTCGACCGCGGGCCGCTGGCCGACTTTCTCAATCTTTTCCGGGAACAGGCCATACCGCGCCAGGTCATCGCTTGGGACCATGGCTATGCTCCGGGCACCGTCGTCATCTCGACGAGCGAGCGCCGCCTCTATTATGTCCTCGGGAGCGGCGAAGCGATCCGGTATGGCGTCGGCGTTGGCCGGCAAGGTTTTACGTGGTCCGGCACGAAGAGG
>JBQTKC010000447.1:0-1867 GCA_052386575.1 Beijerinckiaceae bacterium | reverse complement strand
AAACCCCCTGGCGAGCGCTTCCTCGAAGCGCGTGGCGATATCTCTCGCCGCCTTCGGATTGGCATCGATGAGAAAATCGCGCACCGGAGGCGTGCCAAGGGTTGCCTCGAACAGAAGCTCGAAATGCTGGTTCGATACCGCATCGCTCAACACCGCGAGAGCATAAAGACGGTCGACCGTCCCGGCGAGTTCGGCGGCGCCGCGATGGCCGTGGCGCATCTGGCCTTCGATCCACCGTGGATTCGTTGCCCGTGCGCGCACGACCCGGGCGATTTCTAGCGCCAAAGTGCGTACTTTGATGGTGCCGGGGTGCGCCGTCTCGACATGATACACGGGCGCATCGTTGCCGAGCATTTGCGCGGCCGCGGCGAATCCGCCTTCATGATCGACAGCGTCGCTCGCGTCGAGAATGTCCTGCTCGTCCTGATCCTGCACATGAATGAAGGCGCCGGCGGCGGCGACACATTCGCTGAAGGCGGTTGTCGCCACACCTTTTCCTTGAGCGCCGCAATAGGCATGCGAAGCCGTTGCGAGATAGCGCGCGGCAAGCGCGTGACGTGCGAGCGTAGGATCGTGATCGATCGCCCGCGTAAGCCCTATGCCATAGGCGCCGGGCGCCGCGCCAAAAACCCGCAACGGAATCTCTGGCGCACGCCTGCGCGCTGCCGCAAGCGGGTTCCCGCCGTCTTCTTCGTCGAGTTCGCTCACTGCCCGTACCGCCTGATCGAACAAGGCGATCTGGGCCGGAAAGACATCGCGGAACAACCCGGAGATTCGCAAGGCGACATCGACCCTCGGACGCGTCAGCCGCGCGGGCGGAACGATCTCGAAGCCCGTAACTCGCGAGGACGCGTTGTCCCAAAGCGGAGTGACGCCGATGAGCGCGAAGGCCTGGGCGAGATCGTCGCCGCCGGTGCGCATGGTGGTGCTCGCCCAAAGATCCATGACAACGCTCTTCGGCCAGTCGCCGTGATCCTGGAGATGGCGGTTCAACACTTCATGGGCCGCGCGTTGACCAATTTCCCAGGCGGTGCGCGTTGGCACCGCGCGCGGATCGATCCCGTAAAGATTACGTCCCGTGGGGAGCACGTCGAGACGTCCGCGCGACGGCGCGCCGCCTGGGCCCGGCGCGACAAAGCGGCCATCGAGCGCGGCTAGGAGCGAAGCACGCTCCGTTTCCCCGCAGCGATCGATCAGTTCGCCTATATGCGCAGCGGCATCGCCTCCCCTGCCCGCTTCGCCGCGCGCTGGCTGAAGGGTTTGGATGAGCGAGGCGACGGTCGCATCCCGCAAGCCGCCGGCCGGCGATTGCCCAAATACATGCAAGCCGTCGGCGATCCGCATGTCTTTTAGATCGCAAAGCCAGGAATCGAGGTGGCGCAAGGCATCTGCTGGACCGGCGCCTGCCTTCAGCCCGCTCTCGTGAAATAATCCTGTCTCCTTCGCCCGCGCCAGGATCGCTTGCGCCAATCGCCTCGCACGCTTGGGGTCGAGCGGCTCCGCAATCGCATATTCATCGAAGAGGGCTTCGATTTCGAGCGCCGCGCCATGGCTTCCGGCGGACGTCAGAGGCGGCGTTAAGTGGCCGATGGTGAGCGCGCAAATGCGGCGCTTGGCCTGCGCCGCCTCGCCCGGATTGTTGACGATAAACGGATAGATGACGGGAAGCGCGCCGAGCACAGCCTCGGGCGCGCAATCGTCGGCGAGCGCCGCTGCCTTGCCGGGCAGCCATTCAAGCGTGCCATGGGTGCCGCAATGAATCATCGCATCGATCTTTTCATGCCGGCGGAGCCAGACATAGAAGGCAACATAGGAATGGCACGGCGGCAACCCCGTGTCGTGATAGTCCGCCTTGCGTTTGGCGGCA
>JBQTKC010000446.1:0-10234 GCA_052386575.1 Beijerinckiaceae bacterium | reverse complement strand
CATCGCCACGCCGCGCGCAGGAATCCCGGATTCAGTACGGAGTGCAAACGGATGCCCGCGAAAAGACGGAGGTCGGCTTCGAGATCGGCCGTCGCCGCCATATAGGCTTTGTGCCGGTTGGAACCTGCCATTGCGCCCGGAGCGTCGGCGATCGCGACTGAAATGACTTTCGCGCCGAGGCTGCGATAGGCCCGCGCCTGGGAGACGAACACCTGGTGGCTGCCGCAGGAATGCCACGCCGGATGCACGATCGCCACCGTTTTGCCGGTCAGCGGCAATTCTAGCGGCGGGGCTTGGTCAACGGCGCCGTCATCCATCGAGCTCAGTCCTCGGCAAGCGCGGAGCCAGGGGCTTTTGCCCGTGCGCTCGTGGTTTCATTTCATCTGCGCGGTCATATCCGCCCGGTATAGCTATGGCTTGATCCGAAAGCCCTCGTCACGCTACAGGAAAGTGGGAGCTTCTCTACAGCTTGAGCCGCCTTGCGCGAAAAAGCAGATTCGCTTTCGAATTTGAGACGAGAATAGGCACCGCCCGCCGCCGGTCCTGATGGCGATGGCCTCGATAAAAGTTGAATTCAAGATCGAAATGCAAAACTCCTCACCTCCCAAACGCTATGGCATTGCGATCATCGCCAATGACAAGATGATCAATTGGCTTCTGCCTTTTCTCGAAAGCTATCTTGCGACCAATGCGGCGACCCCTCTCTTCCTCATCCCTTATGACGATAATGTCGCATTGACGCGCCGGGCCGCTGGAATTTACGGCATCCATTTCGCCGAACCGGACAGCGCCGAACTCGACGCCTTGGCCAAGCGGCTTTATCCCATGTTTCCAAGGCATCGGCGGCGGCTGCGCAAATTTCTTGCCCTCGCGCTGCCGCTCGATGAGGTCATCTATCTCGATGTCGATATCATCCTATTTCGCGATTTTTCCGAGATGTTCGGCCGCCTCGAAGCTGGAAGCCGCGATTTCATCGTGGCCGCGCCGACGGCGGACTATGTCTACAATAAGAGGCGCGAACAATACGATTTTCTTCGCGGCGTGATGCTCTTCAACGACGGGTTCTTCGTCGCCTCGAAAGAGATTCTTGGCTTGAAGGACTTCCATGCCGTGATCGACAAGGACGAAGCGATCTTTCACGCCGTGCGTCAGCGCGGCATGCTGTTTGCCCAGCCGGTAACCAATTTCGTCGCGCACCGGCTGGGTTTGAAGATCACTCCTTTGCACGAATGCGTTCCTGGAGCCTCAAGCGAAAGCTTTTACAAGGCCGATGGGGTGACATTCGATGACTCGGGGCCGCTCGATGTCTATGGCGATAAGATCTATTTCGCCCATTGGGCTGGCGCGGTAAGTCTCCCTTCCGGCCGCGTTTTCGATGCGGCTTGGCACCAATTCGCGGCAAAAGCCGCGGCGCGGATGGCGGCGTGACTTATCCGCTTGCGCCTGCGCCGGGTGCGATAGGGAATGTCCAATGTCCCGCCTCCTCTTTTTCTATCTTTCGAAACGGATCGTGGCCGCATCTCTTCTGGTCGCAACGGGACTTTGCGTTCCAGTCGTCATGACCACGCTTTTTCAATATCTTCCGGCGGCCGCGATCGGTGGCGGACTGCTTATGCCGGCCCTTCTCGGCATCCTGCCGACTGTGATCTACATCGCCTTGCCGGTGGCGGTTGGCGTCGCCGTCGCTCTCGAATTCGCGCGGATGTCGGCTGATGGCGTGATCGCGGTTCTTTATTCCATGCGCCTCTCGCCCTGGGCGATCTCGTTTCCTGCCGCTTCCGTCGCCATTGCCGCGGCGGTGGCGTGCTATTGGATTTCGTCGGTTTTCGCGCCGGCCCATGTCGGCCAGATACATGACGTGATTTACGTGATTCGCAATTCGCTCAATCACCGGTTGCTCGAGCCGGCGCAATTTTACACCTTCGACAATGGCGCGCGGACCCTCTATTTCCGCCGTTGGCGGTCCCCCGATGTCGTCTCGGGCATGTTCATCCATGAATTCTCCGCCGCAAAGAAGGACGAGCAAATCATCAACGCCGCCGAAGCGGAATTCCGCCGCAACGCGAATGGCGTCGTATTGATCATGAGCAAAGGTTCGATCGAGACAATTCCCGCTGACGGCTCCTCGATAAGGACAGCGAATTTCGACGAATATGCGCTGCCGATCGGCATGCAAGGCTCTGGCGGCCTGCCGCAACGTGATTGGCGAGGTGTCTTCGAGCTGCCGTTTCTCGAATTCTTCCGCGAGCGGCCGTCGAGCGGCGGCGACCCGCGCCGGTTCGCCGAATGGATGAGCGAGGCCGCGAAACGCTGCGGCATACCTTTGCTCGCCCTGGTCCATGCTTTGCTCGCGATCGGGCTCGTCCTCAACTTCGCCTCCGCGAGAGGCGCCGTTTCGGCGGCGGCGACCGCGACGTTGGCCGCCATCCCATTGGCCCATGTCACAATCCTCGTCTGCGCCGAAACACTGGTCCGTCAGGATCCGCGTCTCGTCCTTGTCGTTGGCCTCGCGATCGCCGCGGAATTTGCCGCCGGTATTCTTCTGATCCAGCGGCAAAACGCGAATTTTCCGCTGCCCAAGGAAACCGCCGTGGTTGGAGTTGCGTCTTGATCACAACCGGCTCGGCAACTTCCGGCATGTCATCGAACATGCTGGCGCGCGGCGCAAGTTTCGCGATTGGCCGTGGGGGGAGATCGGATAAAATCCAAAATTTCGGCGGTTCGCACGCGCGCCGAATGTTTGGTTATCTTTGCCACGAATGGATTGCCGAAAGCCGGCGTCCAATTGCTCCAGCTTTCGCCCGGCCAAATCCGGCGGAGTGGAGCGACAACCGGCTAACCGCGGCATGGCTCGGGCACGCAACGGTGCTGATTAATTTTTTCGGGATAATGATTCTCACCGATCCAGTGCTTTTTCCAAGGATCGGAATCCGGTTGCCGGGGGTTACTCTCGGACTTAAACGCTTGACCGCGGCGGCGTTGGCCGTTCGCGACCTCCCCAAGATCGACATCGTGCTTCTTTCCCACGCGCACTTCGATCATTTCGACATGCGCACGCTCGATCGATTTGATCGTTCGACCACGGTGATCACGGCCCGGCGGACAAGCGATCTGCTTCGTTGGAAGCGTTTCCGCGACGTGAGCGAACTGCATTGGAACGAAACTAAGTCTGTAACAACTGTCGCCGGCAAGATCGACGTCGTCGCGTTCCGGGTAACCCATTGGGGCGCGCGCAAGCGGCACGATACCTATCGCGGTTACAACGGCTACGTTCTCGAGAGAAATAACCGTCGCATCATTTTCGGCGGCGACACCGCGCTGAGCGATTCATTTTCGGAGCTGCGCGCTTCCGGTCCCGCCGATTTGGCGATCATGTCGATCGGTGCTTACAATCCCTGGATTCATTCGCACTGCACTCCGGAACAAGCCGTGCAAATGGCGAACGACGCCGGCGCCCATTTCATCATGCCGGTCCATCATCAAACTTTCCACCTCAGCTCCGAAGACTTTGGCGAGCCGATCGCACGCTTCGAGGCCGCGCTTCATAAGACGCCGGAACGCATCGCGCTGCGCGCAATCGGCGAGACATTCGTGCTCCCTTAGGACGCGTACGGAAATAATCGAGTCGATTTGTGTCAGCAGCGCCGTCATGGCCGGACTTGATCCGGCCATCCAAACACTAAGGCTTGGCGTTGAGCTGCCGTGTTGCATACGCGGGTCAAGCCCGCGTATGACGGCCTGAGGCGATTGTTGCCGGACGAAGTCTTAGATGCTGATCTTGCGTTCCCACTTGTCCATTGAATCCCAGTTGCCCCGAACCGGACGCTGACCGCCGTCGACCGCGCGGCCACGCATCTTGTTTCGATTGAGCGAACCGCTGGAATTTTTTCTGGCTATTACCCGACGCTCAGGCAACATCGTTCGCGCGGGTCTAAACTATAAGTTCAACTGGGGGCTCTGGCGCCTGTCGCCGCCAATTACTAGCATTGCGTACAGATTGCGTGGAATCTTAAAGCGCTCTAGGCAATTACGGCCATCGCCGTTACCGGCCTGCCATCGATTGCCTCGCGATAATGCGCGATAACCTCTTTGGCGTCGCCCAGGTCCTGGACAACGCCATCCTCGATCCAGATGACCCGGTCGCAGATATCCTCCAAAGCTTCGAGATCGTGGGACACGACGAGGATCGTGCCGTGGCTCGCGAAATCCTTGATGAACGCGTCGCATTGTGCGTTGAAAGCCGCGTCGCCGACCGACAGCGCTTCGTCGACGATCAATATATCCGCGTCGGCATGGGCACAAACGGCAAACGCAAGCCGCGCCGCCATGCCGCTCGAATAGAGTTTTACGGGTTGATAAAAGAAGTCGCCGATACCGGCGAAGGCGGCGATTTCGGGAAGCCTCGCCTCGACGGTGGCACGCCGCAGGCCCAAAATGGCGCCGCCGATCAAAGCATTTTCCCGGCCGGTCAACTCGTAGTCGAAGCCGGCGCCAAGCGCGAGGATCGGCGCCACCCGCCCATTGACTTGCACGCGCCCGAGGGTCGGCAAGGTTATGCCGCAAATGATCTGCAAGAGCGTGGTTTTGCCGGCGCCGTTGCGGCCGATAATGCCGATCGTTTCACCGCGGCGAACCTTAAAACTGACGTCCCGCAGCACCCAATGCTGATGGTAGAACTGCTTCCAATGTCCGAAGATCGCTTGCTTGAGCTGATCGTTGCGCCGCGTGTAGAGCTGGAACGCCTTGCCGACCCGGTCGCAGCTGATGGCAAGATCAAATGACATCGACGAACACGGCCTTGTATTGCATGAAGAAACGATACGCGTAAAAGAAGACGAGGAGCGAGGCCAAAACCGTCCCGCAATAAAGGATGAGGCCCGGGAATCTATTGAATAAGAGAAGATCGCGGATCATCTCGACGTAGTTTCCGATCGGATTGAGATGCAGATAAATGCGCAGATCGGGCGGCACGTCGTCGATCGAATAGAAAATCGGCGTCACGAACATGAAGACCGGCACGATCGAGATCATGAGATGCGCGACATCGCGGGTAAACGATCCAAGCGCCATGAGAAACCAGCAGATTCCAAGCAGCAACAAAAGGAACGGCGCGACAATCACGGGCAAGGCCAAACTCGCCAGCGGCAGCCGAAAGGTCAGCGCCAGCTCGAAAACGAGGAGTACGCCTAAGCTTATCGCGGCGTAAACGGCGGCGCGGATCGTCGCCGTCCAGGCCAAGGTTTCGCTCGGGAAAATGGACTTTTTGATGACGCCCGCATGTTCGTGCAAGAGCCCCGGCGCGCGATAGGCGAGCTCGCTGAACAGATTGAAGACAATCAATCCGGTAAAGATTGACAAAGCGTAACCGCCGATGCCGCCGCCCTTGGCGGAAGCCGGAACCCCGACCGCATGGGAAAAAATCACCGTATAGGCGCCGAGCATCAAGAGAGGCCCAAAGATCGCCCACAGCCAGCCAAGGATCGAGCCGCGAAAACGGACCGCCAATTCGCGCCGGACCACGGCCCTGATCAGCTCGCGATGGTGCCAGGCGTTGGCAAAAGGCGTCAGCAAATTCATTTTTGGCGCGGTCTCGCGTGGTTGACCGCGAACAGAGGGCGCGCGGCCAATGGCGGCCGATGTAGACCAGTTTGAGCCGCTCCCGTCAACGCTCGCCTGCCGCTCCATCCCCGCAAGAGGCTACTTGGTTGGATTGAGACAGGGTGCGGATCATGACTCTCGCTCTCGGTCAGGGCTGAATCAGGTAAGGCGCGCGAGCCAACAATGACTTTCTACTTCAAAAGATGGCTCGTTTTCGGGCAGCCGGAACATCCATCGCGGATTATGGATGAACCAAGAGGCGATTTGACGAGAGGTTCCTTGCCGCTATGTTAGCAGCGATGCGAATGCGCGTTGCCAATTCAAGGGACTGGATTGCCGTTTCAAACTGATCCGCCGGGGAGGCCAGGATGGACACCCTAGCGGCCGCGCTCGCCGCGCGCGCCGGGGGGCCATTGCGCGGCCGGATAACCCCCCCCGGCGACAAGTCGATTTCGCACCGGGCGCTTATTCTCGGCCTTCTCTGCGTCGGCGAGACCGCGATTGCGGGCCTGCTCGAAGGCGGCGACATTCTACGCACCGCCGAGGCCTGTGCCGCGCTAGGCGCAAGGGTCGAGCGGCATGGCGAAGGCCGCTGGAGCGTACGGGGCTGCGGGACCGGCTCGCTTCTCGCGCCGCGCGCACCCCTCGATTTCGGCAATTCGGGAACCGGGATGCGCCTGATGATGGGCGTTGTTGGCGGACATGCGATAACCGCGACTTTCGACGGCGATGCCTCCTTGCGAAACCGCCCGATGCACCGGATTCTCGATCCGCTTTGCTTGATGGGTGCCGAGGTCTTGGCGCAATCACCGAAAGGGCGCTGCCCAATCCAGCTCAAAGGCACGAGCGAGCCCGTTCCGATCGTATTTTCGCCGCCGGTGGCCTCGGCGCAGCTCAAATCGGCGGTGCTCCTTGCCGGACTGAATTCGCCCGGCCGCACGACCGTGATCGAGACCGCGGCCACGCGCGACCACACCGAAAAAATGCTGAAATATTTTGGCGCGCCGGTCAAAATCGAACCGTGCGCCAAGGGCGGCCAAAAAATCACCCTCGAAGGGCGCAAGGACTTGCGCCCGGCGCCGGTGATCGTGCCGTCCGATCCATCCTCCGCCGCTTTTCCACTTGTCGCCGCGACGATCGTACCGCGCTCGGACATCGTCATCGAGGGGATGATGATGAACCCCTTGCGCACCGGACTTCTCACCACTTTGCTCGAAATGGGCGCCCGCATCGACATCCTCGAGCGCCGCGACGAGGGTTTTGAGGAGGTCGCGGATTTGCGGGTGCGCGCGGCGGCGCTCAAGGGCGTAGTGGTGCCCGCTGCCCGCGCACCCTCGATGATCGACGAATATCCCATTCTCGCGATTGCCGCCGCCTTCGCCTCGGGCGAGACAAGAATGCGCGGCCTTGCCGAGTTGCGGGTCAAGGAATCCGACCGGCTCCGCGCGGTGGCCGAGGGTTTGCGCGAGGCGAAGGTTGCGGCTCAAATCGCCGACGATGATCTGATCGTCGAGGGCCGCTCCGGCGATGTTTTGGGCGGCGGCGTGGCGGCAACCCATCTCGACCATCGCATCGCGATGAGTTTTCTTTGTCTTGGCCTCGCCTCGCGAAGGCCAATGGCGATCGACGATGCAAGCATGATCGCGACGAGCTTTCCGCAATTCCAAGCTCTCATGGAGCAATTGGGGGGACGGTTCCAATGATCATCGCCATCGATGGACCAGCCGCCTCCGGCAAGGGCACGCTTGCGCGCAATCTCGCGCGCCATTTTGGCCTGCCGCATCTTGACACCGGGCTTTTGTACCGGGCGGCCGCGCGGTCATTGATGGACGCGGGCCATGATCTTGCCGACCGGAAGGCCGCGATTGCCGCCGCGCGGGGCCTGGCGTTCGCCGGTTTCGACGCAAATTTGTTGCGCGGGCGGGAGATGGCGGAAGCGGCGTCGGTTGTCGCCGCTATCCCCGAGGTCCGCGCGGCCCTCGTCGAACTCCAGCGAACTTTTGCGCGCCAACCCGGCGGCGCCGTCCTCGACGGCCGCGACATCGGCACCGTGATCTGTCCCGAGGCGTGGCCAAAGATATTTGTGACCGCGAGCGCCGGCGTGCGGGCCGCCCGCCGCGCCCTGGAGCTCGAAAGCCAAGGCGAAAAGGCTGATTACGCCGCCGTGCTGGAAGAGATCGTCAGGCGCGACGAGCGCGACAAAAACCGCGCCGCGGCGCCGTTGATTGCGGCCAGGGACGCCATCGTCCTCGATACGACGGCGCTCGACGCCGAGGCGGCGTTTCAGGCCGCGCTCGCCATTGTGACGAGCTGTTCCGCCCGCGCGGGTGCTGCAAACGGCGGCATGTAGACCCGCGGTTTTGTCAATCCTATCCCGGATATCTCACAGACCAGCCTTCAGATGGTAACTCTGGCTTTCCTCGCTTTACTCACCAAGAAATCGTAAACGGGTTCTTAGCCAAGAAGGTGCGGCCATGGCGCTCCGCGCAACCGCGTTCTTATCTGCGAACTGCCCAAACGCGGCCAGCCAGTGCCGAGCAGGAAGGCGGACGCCATCGGCGCCGCCTGGCTGAGGCCTATCGACATTTTCGAGCGCGGCATTACTTTTTAGAGCATGAAGCCGCAGGCTCGCGGCGGCGTTCTTGAGGAAAGGAACCAAGCAATGAGTTACCTTGGCGAAAAGCCGGATTTCGATTTGAGCCTCAGTTCAACCCTTGCGCGCAACTGGACGGTTGTTGTGGCGCGGGGCGTTTTCGGGCTCATCATTGGCTTGATCGCATTTCTGTTCCCAGGTCCCACGCTGTTGTCGCTCGTCGGCCTGTTCGCGGTCTTTCTGATTATTGATGGCGTCTTGGCGACTGTTGCCGCCGTGCGCGCGGCGAGCAAGAACCAACGTTGGGGGTTTCTGACGTTCGAGGGCATTGCGGGGATCGTGGCGGGGATTGCCGCCATGGCCATGCCCGGCCTTACGGTGCTGGTTTTTGTCGGTCTCCTCGCGGCTTGGTCCCTAGTATCTGGTGTGCTGGAGCTTCGCGCGGCCTTCAATCTCGCCGCCGACCATGGGCGCTGGTGGCTGGCGCTCGGCGGGATCATTTCGATAGTTTTTGGCATCGTGCTGGTCGCGGCTCCGATGTTGGGCGCCCTGGTGGTCACCTGGTGGGTCGGCGTCTATGCGACCTTTTTCGGTGCGTGCCTTCTCGTGCTCGGCTTGAAATTGCGGGCGCGGCAGACCGGCTCCGGAGCCTGACACGCAAGGGCATGTGTTGGCTTCCAGATTAGGTCAAGCATGGATCACAAGAAGCTGTGCGGATCGACGTCGACGGCGACCCGCGCAGCGCCCTTTCGGCCTGGCGGCAAGCCATGCGCGCGGAGGTTTGCCAGGGGAACTATTGCTTTCTCGCTTTGAGCTTCTGCAGCGCCTGGGCGCATCCCACACTCATTTCCTTCTCATGACTTTTAAGACACTGAATAAGCCGGCCGCCGCCGGGCTCGATGCCTTTGCACAGCCGCTCTGTGTCGCTCATGCAATAGGTCTTGAGGTCTTCCATCTCTTGTGCCTTGGCGGGCGCCACGAGCAGGCAGAAGGTGATGAGTCCGGCGGACCTAAGGCGGAACTCCATCTTACACTCCCCAGGTTCATCCAGCCGCAATATATCGACCGGAGCAATTCTCTAACGCGACCGAAGCATCAATATCCGGATGCGGTCAAGGAAGAGGCCGCAAAAAAATTCAAAGCAATCACGGAATGCCCCATTTGCTCTTGAGCAGCCGCATGCTCCCGTCTTGAAACATTTCTGCGAGGGTGCCGTTTACGGCCGCCACCAGAGCCGGCTCATGCTTCTGAAATCCAATACCGAGCGGCTGCGGATCATTTGGAACTTGCGCCACAATGCGCAGATCGGGGCGTTTTTCCACGAGCCATGACGCCACCGGAGCGACCTTCATTACCGCCGTGATTCTCCCGGCCTCGAGATCTGCCATCGCAGCCTCGATCTTGGCGAAGGGATAGACTTTTATGCTGCGGATCTCGCCCCGTTTCTGCATTGCCACCGCAGCGTCATAATCCGTGGTTGCCGCCTGCACACCGACAATCGCATCCTTCAGATTCGCAAGGCTGCGGATTTCGGGCGTCTTTGCGCCGTTTACAACGAGGCTAAGCGTGGTCGTCAAGTAAGGAACCGACCAGGCGAGTTTCCGCTCGCGCTCGGGCGTGATGGTGATTCCACCCACGATGCAGTCATAGCGCCCCCGCTGCATCTCTTTGAGGATTTTCTCCCAAGTTGTATTTACAAACGCGGGCTTGAGCCGGAGCCGCCTGGCGATTTCCGCCATGAGATCGACCTCAAAACCGATTCGCTTATGGCCCGCTACATATTCGAACGGCGGATTGACGAAGTAGGTGCCGATACGAAGGACGCCCGGCTTCAGCGTTCTCGGCGGCTCAATTGCCGCCGCGCCGCCCGAGGAGAGCGCCAGAAGTATCGCCGCGATGACCGTATTTTTGCGAAGCATGAAGCCCATCACGCTAACGGCGCGGGATATCGCCCGTGGCAAGTTTTAGCATGCGGCTTCGGCCAAGCAAACGCTCACAAAAAGCTGTGCGGATCGACGTCGACGGCGACCCGCACGCCGCCGC
>JBQTKC010000445.1:0-18350 GCA_052386575.1 Beijerinckiaceae bacterium | reverse complement strand
TCTATCCGGCTCATGCTCAGAAAGCTTTGTAATCCTTCATGAACTTTCGAGACGGACTCTAAGCCCGGCGCCATGCAGCACAATCCCCGCGCGCCTCTACTCGTCTTCGATCTTGACGGCACGCTTGCCGATACGGCGGATGACCTTATCGCGACCCTAAATTTCATTCTCGCTCGTGAAGGCTTGCCCAAAATCGCGGCGCGAGATGCCCGCCCGATGGTCGGCGGCGGCGCGAAGGCCTTGATCCAACGCGGACTTTTCGCACATGGCAGAAGCTTGAGCGAAACCCGTATCGACGAGATGCTCGCCGATTTCCTGGCCTATTACGAGGGCCACCTCGCGATCGACACGGCGTTGTTTCCCGGTGTCGCCCGAGCGCTCGACCGCTTCGAAGCGGCGGGGTTTGCGTTTGCCGTCTGCACCAATAAGGTCGAATATTCGTCCATTCTGCTGTTGACGGCGCTCGGCGTTGCCGGCCGTTTCCGGGCGATCTGCGGCAAGGATACGTTTGCGGTCAGCAAGCCCGATGGCGAAGCTGTGCTGCAGACCATCGCGCGGGCGGGCGGCGACCGCGGCCGGGCGGTGATGGTCGGCGATTCCAAAATAGATATCGATGCGGCGCGCAACGCCGGCGTCCCTGTTGTGGCGGTCAATTTCGGCTATACGAGCGAGCCAGTCGGCAATTTCAAGCCAGACCGGGTCATCGGCCACTATGACGAATTGTGGGGCGCGGTCGCGGCGCTCGGCCTGGCATAAAGAATCCGCCTTGACTTGAAACGGCTTGCTTTCATAAAGGGCAGCCGCGTGCGAAGGCACGCATGGCGGGGCGCGTAGCTCAGCGGGAGAGCACTCCCTTCACACGGGAGGGGTCACAGGTTCGATCCCTGTCGCGCCCACCATCTCCCTTTGGGACTTTGCAAACGATTGCGGCCGCAAGAGCGGATAAAATCCGTCAACGAGCCACTGGCGCTCGCCGCGCATTTTGATTAAGTTCCACGTGTGAAGCATGTGCCAAAGAAAGCTCCCCGGAAGCGGGCTTCCCGCCAGCTTGTTTATATTGTCCTAGGCTTCGTTCTTGGCCTTGGGGGCCTCGCGAGCTTGGTTTACGCTGTCATGCCGGAGCGCGCGGAACTTGGTTCGGCGCCAATCGGCGGACCTTTTGCCATGATCTCGCAGGATGGCCGGGTTGTGACGAACGCCGATCTTGCCGGGCGCCCCTATCTCGTTTTTTTCGGCTATACGCATTGTCCGGACTTTTGCCCGGCGTCGCTCCTCGAAATTTCAGCGGTTTTCAAGGAGCTGGGGCCGGACAAAAAGGTCGCCGCGCTTTTCGTCACTGTCGATCCCGAGCGCGACACGCCGGACATTTTGAAAACATATCTTGAGAACTTCGATTCCCGCATCATCGGGTTGACCGGCGACCGCTCGAAAACCGAAGCCATCGCCAAGGCCTTTCGTGTCTTGGCAATAAGGTTGCCTGGCGACAAGGATGGCGCCTACACGGTGGATCATACCGGGGTCGTCTATCTCATGGATAAGAGCGGCAAATTCGTAAGTGTGTTCAATCTGCAAAGGCCGCCGCGGCAGGCTGCGCGCGAGCTCGAAGCCTACCTTTAGACCGCATTCCAATCAGATAAGTCAGGCGATTTTTTCGGGACGTGCTCGAGGGCTCCATCGCCGCAAGCCCCTATCCGGTTACGGTCCTCAATAAAATCCGAGCGGGAAATATTTGAGATAGAGGTTGGCATAGGTTCCCCGCGCGGCAAGCGAAGCCAGCGCATAATCAAGCACCTGACGCAACCGGAAATTGCCTTTTTTCACCGCGATCCCGGCGCCTTCGCCAAAAAACTTCGCGTCCATAAAGGGACCGCCGCGAAAGCCGCAACAGTTTTGCCCATCTTGACTTTCGAGCCACAGGCTAAGCGATATTGCGTCGCCGAAAATCGTGCCGATCTCGCCTTTAACGAGAGCTTCGCGCAGCAGCTTTTGGGATTCATAGGATTTGCGGATCGTGTTTGGAAAAAACCGTTCAAGATAGGCTTCATGCGCGCTCCTTGCCTGGACGCCGACGGTTTTGTCGCGCAACCTTTCCGGTGTCGCCGGCTCGGCCGCGATGGCCTTCAGCGATGCGAAACGCGCCGGGGTGGTATAATACGGCCCGGTAAAATCGAGCATTGCGCGGGTTTGCGGATCGATGCGAATCGCCGCTATTAGCGCGTCGCCTTGATTGTCATTAAGCGCGCCGATCAAGGTATCGAAACGCCGCGTTTGGATGGTGCAATTGATTTTCAATTCGTCACAGATGGCCCGCGCGAGATCGACGTCGAAACCGGAGAGCGATCCGTCCGGCAGCGCGAAGTGGAACGGCGGGTAATCGTCTTCGGTCAAGAAGCGCAGGCTACGCAGACCGCTCAGGTCGGGCTTGGCGGGGCGATGTTGCAGGTCCCAAAAGCCCGGCACGAAAACCCCAGCGCCGGCCGCCGCCGGGCCCGGCGCCAAGGCGAGCGGGGCAAGCACGGCAAGGAAGCCAAGCTTGCGTTTGAAATCTGCGGCAGCGAAACCCAAACGAAACTCCTCGCGCCAAGCGAACCGCGGCCTTTGGGGTCCTAACCTTCGGTCGGTGCCAATTGGCCGGCAACATTCGCGCATGTTATGTTGCGCAAAGTTTGCTAGGCATATTCCTTGCATTGCGGTTTTGCGCGAACAAGCGGTTTGATGCTCGCAAAGAGCCATTAGACGCGGGAACGCATTTTTGGGTCAAGACCCGTAAACCATGCCCCTATCGGCTAAGTAGCCGGCTAAGCCAATGAAGGGCATTTGAACGGGGACCAAGGCGTAAAATAGGACAAAACGCGCGAATGAATGAGATTTTTTTTCCCCCCGGCGACGATATCGAGGATCGCGGCCCTCTGATGCAAGGGCTAGCCTGCCTGCCGGTATTCTTTTCGCTTGCCGGCAAGCGCGTGGTTCTCGCCGGCGGCTCCAATGCCGTCCTATGGAAAGCCGAGCTTTGCCAGGCGGCGGGGGCGAGGCTCGACGTCTTCAGCCCGGACCCTTGCTCCGGTCTCGTTGCCTTGGCAAGGCGCTGCCAATTGGTCAATCTCGTTTCGCGCCGGATCGAGGCAGAGGATTTTCGCGGCGCCGCGCTTGCCATCGCCGATGCGGAGAGCGCCGCCGAGGCGGTGGAGTTTCAGGCCGCGGCGCGCGCCGCGGGAGTCGTGGTCAACGTCATCGACAAGCCCGAATTTTCGGATTTTCAGTTCGGAGCGATCGTCGATCGCTCGCCACTCGTCGTTGGCATTTCGACCGAAGGAGGCTCACCCGTTCTAGCCCAGGCGATCCGCGGCAGGCTTGAGGCCCTGCTGCCCCGCGAGATCACGCTTTGGGCGCAAATCGCCAAGGCTTGGCGCGAAAAGCTGAAGCTGCTCGGCACGCCCTCGAAGACACGCCGCCGCTTTTGGGAGCTCTTTGGCCGAAAGGCTCTGGCGGCGAGACATCGTCCCGTCGCGGCCGATCTTGCCGTGCTGCTCGCCGAGGCAGAGGCAAATACGGCGGCGGCAGGGTCGGTTGCGCTTGTCGGAGCCGGTCCCGGCGATCCCGAGCTTTTGACTCTTAAGGCCTTGCGCACGCTGCAATCCGCCGATGTTGTCTTGTACGACGATCTCGTTGCCCCCGCCATCGTCGACATGGCGCGGCGCGAGGCGGAAAAAATCGCCGTTGGCAAGCGCGGCTACAAGCCGTCCGGCCGGCAGGACCACAACGTGTCGCTGCTGGTCTCGTTGGCACGCCAAGGAAAACGCGTGATTCGTCTCAAAGGCGGCGATCCAATGATTTTTGGGCGCGCCCATGAGGAAATCGCGGCGTTGCGGGCAGAAGGTATTCCAATCGAGATCATCCCGGGTGTCACCGCCGCTCTCGGTGCCGCCGCCGGGTTGCAGATTTCCCTCACTCGCCGCGAGAAGGCCCATAGGCTGCAATTCATCACCGCGCATGCCCATGACGGAAAGCTCCCCGAGGACATCGATTGGCGCGCGCTCTGCGATGCCGGGGCGGCGACCGTTGTTTACATGGGCGTGAAAACACTCGAGCTCTTGGCTTTGCGCCTGCTTGCCAATGGCATGGACCCCTCGACGCCGGCGCTGTTGGTCGAGCGCGCGACTTGCCCGGACGAACGTCATGTTTTCGGGACAATCGAAAATCTCGCCGCCAAGGTGGCCCGCGCCGAACCATCCGGCCCGTGTGTTATTCTTATTGGCAATATCTTCGCGGATGCCTTGCCTTTGCCGCGAACGCGGATCGAGCTCGAAACGAAACCGCGAGCGCTCGCTCGTTAGCAAGGGCATGGCCCGGCGGAAATCTGTTTGGCGCTTTCGCGCCTCGGAGATGCGCCGTCTAACAATGTTCGGAACGATCATCGGAAGCTTGGTAGCAATCGTCGCGTTCTCCGCGGCAATCTACTACCATGAACGCCCGAGCGTCTTGCGTGTCGCGGTTCCGCGCGGCAGCGATGATCAGGCAATCATGGCGGCGGCGGCGCGCGACTTTGCCGACGGCCGAGATGGCATTCGCCTCAAGCTGGTCGCGGGCGGGAGTCTCGACGAGTCGCCGCGCGCGCTCCAAGAAGGGCACGCCGCTCTCGCGATTGTGCGTAGCGATCTCGCGATGCCGCCGAACGGCCAGATCAGCACTTTTGAGGCCGCGTCTTGGATCACGGGATAAAGCCGGCCCCAAATGGGCTGTTCCCGGCCGCGACCGTGGCTACCACCTTTTGCGTGGCCGCGCGGATAACCGAAACGTTGCCGGAGCCCCCATTCGCCCTCCACATCGCAGGGACGGACGCCGCGCGTTTCCCCGAAACGTGGCAACCTAAAAAACGTTGAAGATCGTTAGCAGGCGCGCGAACTGACCGGCGCGCGGTGAACCGCTCTGGTAAAGCCCGCGAGGCTCTCGAACACGCCGCACCCATCGGATATTAGTGAGAAATCTCGGCGGTGAGCGAGGTTGCGCCGCTGTCGCCGCCGATGATCAGCGTCACCGGGACCGGGTTCGCAGTCCCGGTCAAGTCGGCGCCCCGCGCCTGGGCCTCGAAGAGATAGCGCAGCGTGCCCGTCTGCTTGATCAGCGCGCCTATCCCCACGCCATGGATTTTCCCCTGGAAGGTGAAAGACCCGTTCGGTTGCTTTTTGAAGGAGCCGGCCGGGATCGTGGTGGCGAAGGTGCCGATCTGGAGGGTGACCGGATCGGTAAGGGGATCGATCGCGGGCGCGGTGCTGCTCAAGAGGAAGTTCGACCCAAATGCGAAGGCATCCTTGGTTGGAATGCTGCCGAATTGGATCGCGAGCTTGGCGTTGAAGGCGAGGAAAGGCACCCCCGGCGGCGGCGGAACGAACCCCGTGCCGGAGAGCTTGAACACCGTGCCGCATCCGGGGCCGCCGCATCCTGACCCGCCGCCGTTCTCTGTCGTGCCATAAAGATTGCCGCTGCTGTCGGCAAGCAGGCCGGCTCGGGGACCAGCCCCGTCGGTGCCGCCCCTAAAGGAGTAAAGCACCGTCTCGGTCCCGCCCGGCGAAAGCTTGAACACCACGCCTGAATTTGATAGGCCACCACCGAAAGCCGTGCCATAGAGGTCGCCGCTGCTGTCGGCAATCAGACCGGCATTGGGAGCACCTCCATCGCTGCCGCCCTTAAAGGCGTAGAGCACCGTATAGGTCCCGCCCGGCGAGAGCTTGAACACTGTGCCGAAGTCCCGTGTCCTGCCATAAAGATTGCCGTTGCTGTCGATAAGGTCGATACTGTTGACGTCGCCGCGCTTAAACTTAAAGAGCACCGTCTCGGTCCCGCCCGGCGTGACTTTGAACACCACGCCGCATCCGCGCCCGAAGAAGCAACCTGACCCGCCGCCTTCGGATGTCGCGCCATAGAGATTGCCGCTGCTGTCGATAATCAGGCCGGAGGAGGGAACAGCCCCGTCGCTGCCGCCCTTAAAGGCGTAGAGCACTGTCTTGGTCCCGTTCGGCGAGACCTTGAACACCGTGCCGCATCCGAGGATGACGATGGTGCCGCAACCCGACCCGCCGCCTTTCTCTGTCGTGCCATAAAGATTGCCGCTGCTGTCGGCAACCAGCCCGCTGGGGGAAGACCCGTCAACGCTGCCCTCAAAGCGGTGGAGTACTGTCACGGTCCCGTCCCGCGTGAGCTTGAACACCGCGCCGCATCCCAACCCACTGCATCCCGACCCGCCGCCTTGCAATGTCGTGCCATAGAGATTGCCGCTGCCGTCGGCAATCAGGCCAGCTCTGGGATTAGCCCCGTCGCTGTCCTTAAAAGCGTGGAGGACCGTCTCGGTCCCACCAGGCGACAGCTTGAACACTGTGCCGAAGTCCGTCCCGTCGCCGCCTTCGCTCGTCGTGCCGTAGAGATTGCCGCTGCTGTCGGCAATCAGGCCGGCCTCGGGAAAGGCCCCGTCGCTGCCGCGCTGAAAGGAGTAGAGCACCGTCTCTTTTGGCGCGGCGAAGGCGCTGCCGCCCGCCGCCGCCATGATCAGCGCGGCGCAAAGGGCCGCAATTCCCCGCGCGCAAACGGCACGGCTTCCGTTGCTGTGGCCGCTACGCATACTGTCTCCTCCCCTTATGATGAGGCTGTCCGCCGGCCGTTTCGCTTAACGCGATAAGAGCGAGAGGCTGGCCGCAACAAACCGGCCAGAGTGCCAGGAGGCAGGCTTCAAAAGCCAGCCGTGGCTTAAGAACTGAAAACCCTCCACAGTGCACGGAGGGATGCTGTGCCGCTTTTTTGGCGCTTGGCAATCGTAAAGTATGTTGAGCGCCGTCAGCTGAAGCGCAAACTGCCCCGCGCGCGGTGACCCGCACTGGCAAAGCCTGCGAGGCTTTCGAACATGCCGCGCCCATCGGTCCCGCCAACGAGCGGATCAATGAGATTTTCCGGATGCGGCATCAGGCCAAGGACGTTGAACCTCTCCGAATAGATTCCGGCGATGCCATTGGCCGAGCCGTTGGGATTGGCGCCGCGATCCCTTCCGCCCAGCGCGTCGCAATAGCGGAAGGCAACCCGGCCCTCGCCCTCGACGCGCGCGATCGTTTCCGCATCGGCGACGTAATTTCCCTCGCCATGCGCGATCGCCACTTTGATGATCTGGCCTTTGGAGTAGCGGGAGGTAAAAGGAGTATCGGCACGCTCGACGCTCAAATGCTGCATCCGGCAGATAAAGCGCAAGTTGGCGTTGCGCATCAACACGCCCGGCAACAGCCCGGCTTCGACCAGAATCTGGAAGCCGTTGCAGATGCCGAGAACGAGGCCGCCTCGCCCGGCATGGGCACGCACGGCATCCATGATTGGCGCCCGCGCGGCAATTGCCCCGCAGCGCAGATAATCGCCGTAGGAAAAGCCGCCTGGGAGCACGACGAGATCAACGCCAGCCGGCAGGTTCCTCTCGGCATGCCAGACGATGGAAGATTTGGCCTTGGCGATTTTTTCCAAGGCGCGGAGCGCGTCGCGCTCGCGATTGGAGCCGGGGAAGAGAATGATGGCGGCCTTCATGTGCCGGTTATATTTTCCTCGCTCACGGCTGCTTGCGCGCGCAACCTGCCGATCGCAAAAAATTAGCGGAGTTCTACCTGGAAATTTTCAACGACCTGGTTGGCGAGCAATTTCTCGCAAGCGCTGCGCAGCACACGTTCCGCCGTTGTCGGATCGTTCGTGGCAAGCTCGATCTCGAATATTTTTCCTTGCCGCACGTTGTTGACACCCGCGATGCCAAGCGCCTTGAGCGCACCCTCGATGGCCGTGCCTTGCGGGTCCAAAATACCGTCCTTGAGCGTGACCACCACCCGTGTTTTCATCGGACTCGTCTCTTGTCAATCGCTTCGGCAAGGATCGTGGTATCGCGAAACTTCCGCCGAGAGGGCGTGAGCGCGAAAGGCGCCTAGCAAGGCGAGGTTTTTGCTGGGGTCATCGCGAACAAGCCAAAACCTTCGCCCGCTGGCCGTGCAGCGCATGCCCCTGTGCGCGCGACGGCCGGCGGGCGGCCGCCTTGGCCTCACTGGACGAGCTTTGGCCCCGTGGCGCGGGGCTGCTCGTTTTCCTGCAAAATACCGAGCCTTCTCGCGACTTCGGAATACGCCTCGACCAGCCCGCCGAGATCGCGCCGGAAACGGTCCTTGTCGAGTTTGTCGTTTGATTTGATGTCCCACAGGCGGCAGGAATCCGGAGAAATCTCGTCGGCGACCACGATCCGCATCATTTCGCCTTCCCACAGCCGGCCGCATTCCATCTTGAAATCGACAAGCCTTATCCCGACGCCAAGGAAAAGTCCGGACAGGAAATCGTTGACCCTTATCGCGAGCGACATGATGTCGTCGATTTCCTGCGGGCTCGCCCAGCCGAACGCCGTGATATGTTCCTCGGAAACCATCGGATCGTTGAGCTCGTCGTTTTTGTAGTAAAATTCGATGATCGAGCGCGGCAATTGAGTGCCTTCCTCGATCCCAAGCCTTGCCGAGAGCGACCCCGCCGCGACATTGCGGATCACCACTTCGAGCGGCACGATTTCGACCTCCCGAATCAATTGCTCGCGCATGTTGAGGCGGCGAATGAAATGAGTTGGAACGCCGATGTCATTGAGATTTTGAAAAACGAACTCGGAAATCCGGTTGTTGAGCACTCCTTTTCCGTCGATAACGTCGTGTTTCTTGGCGTTGAACGCGGTGGCGTCGTCCTTGAAGTGCTGGATGAGCGTGCCCGGTTCGGGACCCTCATAGAGGACCTTTGCCTTGCCTTCGTAGATGCGGCGGCGGCGATTCATTGGGATTAACCGTGGCTTGAGATGATCCATAGGTGGCCGTGGCTCCTTTGAACGTCCTATGTCCCACGTCCGGACGCGTCGTCGCACGAGACGTCAAAAGGCTGTCCGGAGCAGTAGGCTATGCGCTTTTGTCGCCGCGGATCAAGGGTTCGAGCTTTTTCCGGTCCGCGATGGACTTGGAGCAAGCCAATCCAAACCCAACCTTATCCGAAAGCGGATTTCCCTACAATGCCAGGCCAACACTACGCCAGGCTGGCAAATCGAGATTTTCGTAGGATCGATCCCTCCCTATTGAAACTGACGTTCGATCTCTAGCAGAGATTCGTAACGGGATATAGAAAGAAATCGAGCTGCACCGTCGCTGTGTCAGGCACAGTGTTTTCTTAAGTTATTGCAATTGTCGAAGTTGCCGCCTAAATGCGGAGTCGCGGCAAGTCCATGGGGAGCATCATGACGATTTTCGACGAGCGGGAGCATGCGTTCGAAGCGAAACTCGCGCATGACGAAGAACTGAAATTCAAGGCGAGGGCGCGGCGCGACAAATGGCTCGGACTTTGGGCCGCCGGAAAACTCGGCAAGACCGGCGCCGCGGCGGAAGAATTCGCGGGCCGCCTCGTCGCCGCCGAAATCGCGAAAGACAGCGCCGGCCAGATTCTCAAAGCCATCCGCGCCGACTTCGACCGCGCCGGGGTCGATATACCGGACCACGAGATACGCAAGAAGATGGATGAGCTACTCGCCGCGGCGGTCGAGGAAATCATGAAAGTAGCCGCTCGCGAAAAGTCCCAACGAGGCGAGGTCTAAGCTGCGAGTCGCCGCTGGCCGCGGTTTGTCTGGTGAGCCGGAAATTGCCGTTCTTTTGGCAGGAGGAGCGATGGCCGCCACGAGGCCAGTGCCTTGTCGGAAAGCGGGACGTTTGTCCCGCGGCAGCTCAAGAAAATAGAGCGGGCGCGTGCCGCGGTTTTAAAAAGGCCCGCGCCGGGCTCCGCGGCGGAACGCATAATGTGCGAGGCCGGAGGTAACCTCGAAAGCTCGAAAGATCCGCAAGGACCGCATCTTTGACGCAAGTCGCCGCTGGCCGAGCGCGCCCTGCACGAGGGAGGAATTTTGGTGGATAAGCGGGGGCGCATAGCGCGGCAGGGCCAAGTCCCGTGCTAGACGCGTGGAATTGGTTGTTTTCGTCGAGGGTCGAGAGTGGCTGCAAGATCCGCGCGCGCCGATGCGCCTAGCCCATTGCGCCATGCCGGGCGGTTGCAGGAATTGATCGCCGGGTTCGCCGTCGAAGCCATGGGTTTCACCGCCAAACCAAAGGTCGATGACATCGCCCATCAGTGGCTCGCGCGGGCAAATCTCGATCCCAATTACCCCGGCAGCACCGTTACTGTCGCGCGAGCCATGATGCTGGCATTGGAGCTCGCGACGTTTGCCCCTTCTCTGAGCGGCACCACGGCGGTTGACCGGCTGGTCCGGCAGCGCAAACCATCAAACGAAGAGGAACGGGCCGCGCTGGAGGCTCTGCAACGAGCAAGCTTCCGGCTCTTGCGTATTTGCTCTTCCGCTCACGATGGAGTTTTGCCGGTCGAGGATTTGGCAACGGGTAAGACATTGTCGATTCTCGTTCGCGATATCCCGGCCGCGGCCACGGGGTACGCCCTCGCCGCACGGCTCTGCCCGCTTGCGGACGGAGTGTTCGCAACCGTTGGTCCGCTGACGCCGCTCGACGAAGCAGCTCTCGAGGTTGCGATGGGATTTGTGCGGCCGGGTAAAGGAATGGCCAATCCGCAGCGCTGTGCCGCTGCGGTCTACCGGCATGTCGTGCGGCACGGCGCACCGCAAATCATGGGCCTGAACCACTTCCCCGAACCGGATGACGATCCGTCGCTCTTCGAATCCGAAGACAACGAACTCGATTCGCTCGCCTTTGCCTGGTCCAAGCTTGCAAGCGATGCCGAGCTCCCCACCGGCAGTGTGAACGCGGCGAGGAGCCTGACCTCTCTCGACCACGTCATCGAGGCCCTCGCAGCTTCGGTCGCGGCGCGGAACGGCGGCAAGCGCTCGCTTGCGGAAGCCTATGCGCGGCTGGCGTCGATCCAACTGGAAACCCTGCAGCGGCGCGCCGCCGTTGGGTTTTCCGGGGATGCGCTGCCGCTCGACCGCGTGGCCGTGGCGATCGAGCGCGGCATCGCCGGAAATTGGCTCTCCTTCGCGGTGGGCGCCCTGTTCGACCATTTGAGACGCCTGCTTTTAGTAACCGCCGACGCAGCCGCGAGACCCGGCGACGAGGGTCTTGCCCGGGTCGTGCAACGCATCCGGGCGCTGCGCGCAAAGACAGTCGATCAAGGATGCACCGAGCAGGAAGCCCTGGCATCCGCGAACAAAGTGGCGGAACTTCTCGATCGCCACGGCTTGTCGCTCAGCGAAATCGAGTTTCGCCGGCAGGCCTGCGAAGGCTTCGGCATCGATACCGGGCGCCGCCGGCGCGGCGCCTTCGACGCATGCGTTCCTAGCATTGCCGTCTTCTGCGACTGCAAGGCGTGGGGCGAAACGACCCAGGCCGGCTCGGTCCGCCACGTGTTTTTTGGTCTTCCGGCCGATGTCGAGGCCGCCCGTTTCCTTTATGATCTCATCGGCGTGACCTTCGATACGGAAACCGCGCGGTTCAAGACTGGCGCCCTCTATGCCGAATTGGAACCGGGCGAGCGCCGCAACGCAGTGAATTCCTTTCAAACCGGGCTTTCGCAAGGGATCGGCGGAAAGTTGAAGGCCATGAAAGCGGAGCGCGATGCTTTGAACCGGACCTCGTCTGGACGTGATCTCGTGCCGCTGAAAACTGCAGTCATCGATGACGAGCTGGCAAAGCTCGGTCTGGCGTTTCGCGCGACAAGCGGACGGCGCAGAAAGCGCGTGTTGGCCGATGCCTATGCGGCCGGGAAAATCGCCGGTCACCAATTTGAGGTGCATGCTGGCATCGGGGCGGGCAATGCCAATTGATCTGCCGCCACTGATACGCGCCGCTTTGTCCTGCACGGTCCGCGGGTGGCGTCAGGAATCCGGGAGCGGCCGCGATTGATTTCGCTGCGGGTTTACCTTCGCCCGCGCATCGGCTATGGCAAGCGCCGTTAAACCTTTTCAGGCAGGAGTTCGGCATGCCGGAGGCCGGTAACACGCTCACCCTCGAGACCACGCAGGGGCAGGTCGTCATCGAAATGCGGCCCGATCTCGCCCCGGCCCATGTCGCGCACATCAAGAAGCTTGCTGCTGAGAACTTTTACGACGGGGTCGCGTTCCACCGCGTGATCTCTGGGTTCATGGCCCAGACCGGCTGCCCGCACGGGACCGGGACCGGCGGCTCGAAATATCCCAATCTCAAGGCCGAGTTTTCCGCCGAGCCGCATGTGCGCGGCACCTGCTCCATGGCCCGCGCGCAGGACGCAAATTCCGCCAATTCGCAGTTCTTCATTTGCTTTGCCGACGCCCGTTTTCTCGACAAGCAGTATACCGTCTGGGGGAAGGTCACGGCGGGCATGGAAAATGTCGATAAGATCAAACGCGGCGAACCCGTCCGCGATCCCGACCGAATCGTTTCCGCGACGTTGAGCTGACGGCTCAAACACAAATCGCCAAATTTGCAGCGCGCGGCGCGGTCTCGCCCCGCCGGGCGGGGCCAGCCGTATTTAGCCGGACCGCTGGCGAACAATTCAATTGATGCGCGTAAATCTCTTCGATTTCGATCTGCCTCCCGAACGCATTGCGCTGCGGCCGGCAAAACCGCGCGACGCCGCGCGGCTGCTTATTGTCCGGCCAGAGGGCTCGCCGCGTCTCGAGGACAGCAGGGTCGCAGGCCTGCGTGATCACCTTGTGGCGGGCGACGTCCTTGCCGTCAACGACACGCGGGTCATCCGCGCGGGGCTCCATGGGGTTAGGGTTCGTGGCAAATCCTCGGCCCGGATCGAGGCGACCTTGTTCCATCGCGAAGGCGCGGACCTGTGGCGGGCCTTCGCGCGGCCAGCGAAGAAACTAAAGGAAGGCGAGGTTATTCGCTTTGCCGCCATAAACGGCGTGGCGAGCAGCGCGAAAAGTCTCGATGCCGAGGTCGTTGCAAAAGGCGGCGCGGGAGACGTCTTGCTGAAGTTCGCGCTCCGCGGCGGCGCGCTCGACAAGGCAATCGAACGAATAGGCCAAATGCCTCTGCCGCCATATATTTTAAGCCGGCGGCCCGCCGGCGGAAAGGACACGCATTATTATCAGACGCTGTTCGCGCAAAAGCCAGGCGCGGTCGCGGCGCCAACCGCGAGCCTCCATTTCACGCCAAGGCTTGTTGCCGCGCTTAAAGCGCGGGGTGTCCTATTTCAAAGCGTTACGCTGCATGTCGGGCCCGGCACGTTTTTGCCGGTCAGGGCGGAGGACACCGCAAGCCACAAGATGCACGCCGAATGGGGCGAGGTCAGCGAAGCGGCCGCCGACACCCTGAACCACGCGCGCAGCTTGGGGGCGCGCATCGTCGCCGCGGGAACAACAACCCTCCGGATTCTCGAATCGGCGGCGCGGCCGGACGGAAACTTCGCGGCATTTTGCGGAGAAACGTCGATTTTCATCACGCCGGGCTATAAATTCAAGGCGGCGGATGTGCTGCTGACCAATTTCCATTTGCCTCGTTCGACTCTTTTCATGCTTGCCGCCGCTTTTTCCGGCCTCGAGACAATGCAGGCGGCCTATGCGCACGCGATCGCGGAAAACTACCGGTTCTATAGTTATGGCGACGCCTGTTTGCTGTTTCCGGCGGAGACCCGAGCATGACCGGGGATTTCCGCTTCGAGATTTTGAGCGATGACGGGGCCGCGCGTGCGGGACTGATCACCACACCGCGCGGAAAAATCCGGACGCCCGCGTTCATGCCGGTCGGCACGGCGGGGAGCGTCAAGGCGATGCATCCCGAAGCGGTAAAGGCGCAGGGCGCCGATATCGTGCTCGCCAACACCTATCATCTCATGTTGCGGCCAGGGCCGGAACGCGTAGCGGCGCTCGGCGGCCTGCACGAATTCATGAACTGGCCGTGGCCGATTCTAACTGATTCCGGCGGATTCCAGGTCATGTCGCTCGCCAAACTCAGAAAGCTCGACGAGAGCGGCGTGACCTTTCAATCCCACATCGACGGCGCGCGGCACGTGCTTACGCCCGAGCGCGCGATGGAAATTCAGGATCTGCTCGGCTCCGACATCGCGATGCAATTCGACGAATGCGTCAGACTTCCCTGCCCCGAAGCGGAAGCGCGCCGCGCCATGCTTTTGTCGCTAAGATGGGCGGAACGCTCGAAGGCGGCGTTTGTGGCGAAGCCGGGACGCGCGTTGTTCGGCATCGTCCAAGGCGGCGATCTCAAATCATTGCGGGCGGAAAGCGCGAAGTCGCTCGCGGACATCGGGTTTGACGGTTACGCGCTGGGTGGGCTTGCCGTCGGCGAGCCTAGGTTGGTCATGCTCGCCATGATCGAGTCTACCCTGCCGTGGTTGCCCTGCGGAAAACCCCGCTACCTCATGGGGGTTGGCGCGCCGGACGATCTTTTGGAGAGCGTCTCGCGGGGCATCGACATGTTCGATTGCGTGTTGCCGACGCGCGCCGGACGCCACGGTCTTGCCTATACGAGGACCGGCCGGCTCAATTTGCGCAATGCGCGCCACGCGGACGATCCGTACCCGGCCGATCCGCTGTCGTCTTGCGCGAGCGCCCGGACCTATGCCCGCGCGTATTTACATCACCTCGTCAAGTCGGGGGAGATTCTCGGCATGATGCTTTTGTCGGAAATCAACCTCGCCTATTACCAGGAACTGATGGAGGCGATGCGCCGCGCCATCGCGGCGGGAAGTTTTGGCGAGTTTTGTGCTGAGACAAAAGCTGCCTGGCGAGTTGGCGAGCAAAGGCCGGATTTGCCGCAGCGGCGCTGACTCAAGCTTCGCCCGAACGGCTCTCTTCGGGCGGTCTGACATGCCCCCTCTTGCATTCGTAATTCGCGATCGAGTTCCGCCAATTTGCGAAGCGCGAAATCATCCAACGACCGCATTTACATCAATCTCGTGGTTCGTCACTCTCACGTCCCCTGAAACTCGGCAGGTTTCCCGGAAAGTGGCGTTTAAAGGCCGTAGTATTGCTTAACACTCTTCTCGACCTGTTCGAGGTCGTCCTGGCTCAATCGTCCCACTCGGCCATCAACAATGCGCCGCTTATCAATCGTCCGCAATTGGCCGCACAACGCCGTCGAAGCCGGTTGCCCGGCGGATGGGGTGGAGACGATAAGCGGGGGCAACGGACGCGGCGACAATGAAAGAGGCACAACCCCGATCGTGCGGAGCTTGTTGTTGAAAGCACTTACCGAGAGCACGACGCACGGGCGGGCGTTGCCCTGCTGTTCGCTTCCGATCGCCGGTTCAAGATTGACCCGGTAGATATCGCCGCGTTGGATGGCCATAATTATTCTTCAAGGCCGTCCGCAATGGTGGCGTCGAACGCCTGCCCGTCCGCTCGCGCCTGTGCGAAGTCAGGATGCGTCTCGAACTCGATCGCGATGGCTTCAAGCTGTTTCCGGCGTTCGGAGAGCGCCCGCTGCATGAAATGCTGGATCAGTTGGCTGCGCTCGCCGGGCGGCACCATCTCATTGAATTTGAGAAGCACCTCTGACTCGATGGTGTAGGATGCGCGAAGGGCCGCCACGGTTGGACTCACGGTTTTCATTTTCATATGCGATATTATTGCATACTATATATAATCCGCAAGAGCCGAGGCGAGCGCAGCTTCAAGGCGCGCAATTTTTTCACGCGCTCGCGCTTTATTTGCCGCCAGTAGCGGCGGCCGCCCTTGACCCGCGGGCCATCCTCGCGCAGGCCTTCGGCAAGCGTGCGCCGCAAAAAAGCGCGATCGAGTCCCGCCAATTTGCGCGCCGTTCCCGATCTCTTGCGAACGCCTTGATTATCACGTATCCCGCAAGTCCAATTGTTGTTCACGCCGTGGATCGAGACAAGCAATCCATGGATTCGCAGCTCGTTGACCGAATCTACGAAAGTTCTTTCGTGCCGGAACTTTGGCCGGGCGTTTTGAAAGAACTCGCTCAAATAATCGATGCGCCGCGAGGATCGCTTTACATCTTAAACCGCGAGGGCACGCGCTGGACCGTTTCGCCAGGTGCCAGCGAAGATGCACAAAGATTGGTGAACGAAGGTTGGCTAGAACGCGGACAATTCGCGGCGCGCCTGCTCGGCGCTCGCCATGCTGGCTTTTTGGTCGAATACGATGCATTCACTCCAGAAGAGTTGGAAGCAGAACCGTTTTACCGCGACTTTGTTCGACCAACTGGTTTTGGCTGGGGCGCCGGCACTGTGCTTCCCTTGCCTACCGGCGAAAAAATCTTCCTATCCTTGGCTCGCCTTTACGAACGCGGACCAGTTGAACCCGCCTTTGTCCAAAAACTCGATAGTCTGAGGCCGCACCTCGCCCGCAGTATCTTGATCTGCGCGCGCCTTCAGCTCGAACGGGCGCGCATCGCCAGCGAAACCCTCGCGATTATAGGTCTCCCAGCGCTGGTTCTCGACGACAGGGGCAAGGTCCTCGCCGCCAACCATTTCATCGAGGCAATGACTGGCCATGTTCGGTGGCAAGCGCGTGACCGCGTTTCGCTGACGGACAGAGCCGCCGACCAATTGTTGCGGGAAGCAATCGCGGCAATTGATTTGGCGGGAGGCTCCAGCGTGCGCTCCTTCCCGGTCCGCGACGCCGATACGCAGGCGATGATGGTCGCGCATGTTGTTCCGATTCGCTTGTCGGCGCGCGACATCTTTGTCCGCTGCGCCGCCGCGCTCGTGTTGACTCCCGTGACACTGCCGGACGCGCCACCGGTCGAACTGGTGCAATCCCTGTTCGATCTCACTCCCGCCGAGGCGCGCGTCGCCCGCGGTCTCGCTGCCGGAGATACAGTTGAGACCATCGCCTCTGCCCGGGCAGTCTCGCAAAATACAATCCGCAAGCATGTTCGCGGCGTATTGGAAAAAACCGGCTGCAACCGCCAAGCCGATATCGTCGCGCTCCTCACGGCGATTTCCGCGACGCGGCTGACAAACCCGATCTAACGCGGCATCATTTCAGAAAATCGAAAAAAATCTCGCGCGCCTTATCAATCTTGATAAGGCGAAAACCGCGATGACGGCTTAGCGGCATCTTCGTTCGAAGGCGAACCTTGGGGGCGTTAATCAACCGCTTTCATCAAACCGCTCAGAATTCGCCGCGCATCCCTCTGTAGCGAGCGCGCGGCAAAACGAAATTTGAAATTAGAGGAGTAATAATCATGACGCGTAGTTTAATTACACTTGTTGCACTGACCACCTTGGGAACGGCGGGGGCAGCGAACGCCGCCCATCCTTTGAGCGTTGCCGGGACTTGGAATGCCACGGCGAACCAAACCCTTGGGGTTCTCGCAATCGCCCAACCGGCTAGCGCCGCGACTTGTAAGCCCATCAATGGCACAATCTTCGGAAATACTATCGAAGGTTACTATTGCCCAGCCGTCGGGCGTATTGTCTTCGCGCGCCGGACGGGCGGGGGGACTCCCTTCCAGTTATACGAGGCGCATGTCTCGAGAGACGGGGTAACGGATAGGATCGGCGGATCGTTCCTGATTTGGAACGCGTCCGGCGGCGGATTTTCGAACGAAGGCGTTGACTTCAATTTCAGCGCCACGAAATAGCAGGACGCTGATCGCGCTTTGCGATCGGTAACCCCATGCTCTACAACCCCGGCGCAGTGAACGGGAACGGCCGCTCATCTTGGTTTGCAAGGCGGGCGGCCGATTACCCCTGCGCGTGCAGATTGGCGCTGCGATGCCACCCTTCGCAGCCCCCCTGGTTAGGTGTGCGGAGGAAGCGTACTCGTGATACAATCGCCGCGTGAAGGAGACATTTTCTCCTCCCATTTAAAAGGAGGCTTCTATGACGTACAGAGTATCGGGTACTTCCATGATCTTGGGCGCTCTTTGCTTCATGTTTGGTGCCGCGCCAAGCTTTGCAGGGCCGCCCAACAACGATGTCAGCGACGCGGGGCGGAATACCGCAGGGGGGTCGAGCGCACTCGTCGACAACACCATCGGCGTCGACAACACCGCCTTCGGATTCTTTGCGCTTAGGCGAAACTTATCCGGCGACGCAAACACCGCCTTTGGAAAGTCTGCGCTTAGATTTAACACCGTCGGCACCCAAAACACGGCCGTTGGTGTAGAGGCTCTTAAGCTCAACACAACCGGCACCAACAACACGGCCACCGGTCGTAGTGCGCTCCTTTCCAACACAACCGGCAGCAGCAACGCGGCCACCGGTTTTGAGGCGCTCCGCCACAACACAACCGGCAAAAAAATACGGCCCTCGGTGTCAATGCGCTCACTAGGGCCTGTGTTCAGTTAGGGGATTCCCGAATCACTTTTTCTCTGACTCATAGGTGGCCGGCCAGAGGAGGGGCCGACCGATGCGACGTTATGCGTTACGCGACGATCAATGGGAAC
>JBQTKC010000444.1:0-3347 GCA_052386575.1 Beijerinckiaceae bacterium | reverse complement strand
GCTATGCCTGCGGGAACCTTTGGCCAGCTTCGCCCGCCGCCCCCTTTCCGCGGCAGGAATCCTGAATCAGAATTCAGCCGATTCGGGAATCCCCCAAGTGATTCACTCCGTTCGGATACCGCTCTAGCGCCAAGACGATCCTCAAGGAGCGGACGCGGCGATGTTTAAAGCATCCGCGGGATTAGGGCAGGTCACGGCGGAAGCGGCTTCCATTTCTCCCTGCAACGCGCGGTTCACGAGGGACTTCTACCACCACGCATCCCGGCAAATCCGCCAAGGCCGCGCAGGCTGTCAATCAGCCGCGCCCGAGCGGTGAACGGCAACTGCTCGAGGCAAACCTGGGCTGCCAGACTGGATCAGGCGCGCGACGCATGGAAACGCGTCCGAGGGCTCGCGTTGGCGCGGCAGTGTGAACGTGCTCAAAAATGCATAAGGTTGATGAGCATGCCCTTGAGGAAGGTCGATTCGGCGCCAGCGGTCGGCGTGGTGCGCGATACGAAATCGATGATTTTGCCGTCCTCCATGCCGTAATCGGCGACGCGCGTGACCTTTTTGTCCTTGGTGAAATAGACCGCGAAGACCCGCTGTTCGGTAACTTTTGGCGGCATGAACCCAAGGCCGCGATTGGTGGTTTGGCTTATGTAATACCAGGCATCGCCGCCGACGGTGGAGGTCGTCGTGGGCGACCCCAAAAGAACAAGGATCTGCTCGGCGGAAGACCCAACCTTGACATCCGCCTTTGTTTTGGGGTTGAGCTGATAGCCGTGGTTGACTTGACCGTCATAGCCGAGGCAGCCGGAAAGCCCCAGCGCAAGCGCAGCCGCAAGGGCGAGTTCCTTGCCGCGAAGAGCCATGCGCTTACGGCACTGTCCTCGCGCCTCCATAGACTCCATTCTGCACGCCTCCGAGTTAGGCACTTAGCGAAACACGCTCCGGTCCGGGCCCGGCAAATGCCATGCCGCAGGAAAATTCCACGAAACAAATGAACAAATTGCTTGCGCAATTGGTGCCGCCGCGCCGGACAACGGACCACTCCCGCGAAACCCGTGCACGATAATCCTTGCTTCCAGCCGCACGATGCCTCGAGCGCTTTCTGATTCAGTGGAATCAGAAAGCAGCTCTAGGTTTTTGTTTTTTCGCATTTTCTTAACGCGAACTGGTGTCCACTTCGCTCGAAAATGCTCTAGGCTTCGTGCCAACGAAAAGCAAGGTCCTCCGATCGTCAGGCATGGCCGCTCCGCCGCCGCCTTTGGAAGAAGCAACATGGTTTTCCCGATCTTCCTGCGCTCGGCCAATCGGCAAATGATCGACCGGCTTTCCGGCGAGATCGTGGCGGCGGCACGCAATCCCGTCCTGTTTGCGGACTACGGCATCGAAGACAGTCTCGAAGGCCGCTTCGAGGCGGTGACATTGCATGCGGTTCTTGTCCTGCGGCGCCTCATTCACATGGATCCGCCCGCACCCGAAATTGCCCAAGATCTCACCGACGCCATATTTCGCTCGTTCGAGACCGCCTTGCGGGAAATGGGCGTTGGCGACATGAGTGTGCCAAAAGAGATGAAAATCATGGCTGGGGCTTTTTTCGGGCGCGCCGGGGCTTATGATCGCGCCCTCAACGGCGGCGCACCAGGGCTTGTGGCCGCGATCGCGCGAAACGTCTACGATGGCCGCAAAAATCCTGACCGGCTTGCGCGATATGTGGAAACGGCGGACAAAGCCTTGGCCAAGGCCTCGCTCGATGTCTTCACCCTGGGCCCGGTCCCGTTTCCGGCGCCCGCCGCCATTCGTTGAGCGCCGTCCGCTTCGGGCGAAAGTGTCTCGGGTTTTCACGCGAAAGCGGCTGCCGCTTCTCGGCGTTGATGTGCTCAAAATTCCAACCAAGGGGTGGCGATGACATCCAGCACCGTTCCCGGTTCAAAATCCCGCGGGGCCGGCCCCAGCAAGACAAGCGCCAAGCTTGGGCCAGGACGTTTGACACGCATGCTTGCCGTCGAGACCGTGCCGGATACCGGTCTCGCCATAACGCTTTGCGCCGGCAAGAGCGAATGCGCCGCGCTCGCGGACGATTGCGGCCTCGTCGCGGTTCAAACATTCGAAGGCACATTCCATGTGCGCAGACATGGCCCGGAAAGCTACAAGGTTAGCGGCGTTTTGCGCGCGCTTGTGACCCAAACCTGCGTCGTCAGTCTCGAGCCTTTCGAGACCTTTGTCAGCGCTCCAATTGACGTGGAGTTCGCGCCGTCCCGTAGGCCCGCGGGCGCGCCGGCCAGCCGGAAGACGTGCGGCACGGCGATCTGTGCCGGGCCGGAAGACCCCCCCGATGCGATTATCGATGGCCAAATCGACCTTGGCGCGCTGGCGGCCGAATTTTTGGCGCTCAATCTCGATCTTTATCCGCGCAAGCCGGGAGTTGCTTTCATTGAGACAAATTTTGGTGGCGAAGCCGCGACAGATTCGCCCTTTGCGGTCCTGCGCCATCGCTCATGAATCTTTAGACGTCCGGTCTTGGCAAACAAGCCGAGGGGTTTCGCCAATAGCGGCGGATGCTGCAAAGTATCTATTGTGTCAGCATCTATTGTGTCGCGCGGCTTCATCCAAGAACGCGGCAACTCTTTGGGTCAGGCTCTCAACCGCCCCGCGCAACCACCTCGGGATCGCTCATGCGATGCAGCCGCTGCGCCGCGGCCTGCGCGAAACGGATGAGCATCGCGCGGCGGGTGGCGGCGGCGATGCGATGTTCCGGCGCTTGCCGCAAAATTTCGGCGCCATAGGCGTCGGCCAGAATAAGTCCCGCGTCCGCGGGCATGATTTCGATGGGCACGGTTTCGGGGATCGCGAAAAACAGTCCGTCGCAATGGGCGCGATAGTCCCGCCATTTGGTGTCGGCGCGAAAATCCGCGACGGAGGATTTGATTTCGACGACATAAATTGTCGCATCCATGGCGAGCGCGACGATGTCGGCGCGCCGTCCCGAGTGCAGCGGCAATTCGGTGACCGTCGAAAAGTTGAGCCGCCGCAACAGCCGCCGCGTGCCGCGCGCGACAAAATGCGCCGTCTCGGACTGGCGGCCGCCTTGCGGCGGAAAGGGCTTGGGCAATCCTAGCATGGCGGCTATTTGATCGAGACTAGAACGGAAGCGGCAATCGCCGGGGAAATCTGCGCCAGCCAAGCGCTGTCAAGCTCGAAGCGCAGGGCGGGCGGCTTTGAACCATCCCTGACCCTAGCACTACTTTGGCAGAATTATTTTTGTGTGAATCCTGAGACGCATTCGGCGGCGGGGACATCGTTCATGGATTTGCATTCGGAGGAGCGTCTTGATGACGGCTCGCCGGACCGGCGGGAGAGTT
>JBQTKC010000443.1:0-2645 GCA_052386575.1 Beijerinckiaceae bacterium | reverse complement strand
GCGCAGATCCCGCGAGTAAGCTTTTCCCGTCACGCTTCCCTCCGTCGAATCAACGGTGAAAGGGAATCAGACTTCTCGCTTCACGCGAATCCCCAGGACGATTCCATCAACAATGAACTTGCTCTAGGCGAGAACGGTTTCCGCCTGCGGGGAAACGCGGGCGGTTTTCTCGTTGCCTTCGGGTAAAAGAGCATCGGACTGCGAGATCCGGTCGAAGAACTCGGCGCTCGATTCATCCACCGGGTTCGCCAAGGCGGACATGCCCGATATCCACCCGGCGACCGTTTTTCGAGGCTGAGATCACCGCTTTGGACGTGCATTGGCAAGGCCGAACCATCGCCATGATGCTCCGGCCCACCAAAGCAGGTGACATCGGCGCGTCGCGTGCCGGACAATGCCGATTTTGTTGTCATCCCGAGGGCGCTCTCCCTTGGTTTTCCGGTCAACTCGTCCAGCGAAGGATGGGGCGATCGCCCTTATCATTGGATGCCTAATCGCCCTGCAAACGGCGGCACAGAAACTCCAGCTGGTCGAGGGTTTTGTAGCGCACCAGCACGTCGCCCGCCTCGCCCTCCTTGCGGGTGATCGCCACATTCATGCCGAGCTGTTCCATGAGCCTCGATTCCATCGCCCGCGTATCGGCGTCTTTTTCCGCGAGGCCGCGCTTGCGCGGTCCCTGGCCCTTGGCGCCGGAACTTTTAGTCGCGCCCTCCAACAGCTTTTCGGCGTCCCGCACAGAGAGATTTTGCGCGACGATTTTTTCGGCGAGCGCTTCGGGCTCGGCGCAGGCCAATAAAACCCGCGCGTGACCGGCGGAAATTTTTCCCTCGCGCAGCAAAGACTTCGTGCGTTCAGGGAGCTTTAGTAGCCGCAGGCAATTGCCTATGTGGCTGCGGCTTTTGCCGATCACCTTGGCGAGGTCGGCCTGCGTATACAAAAACTCGTCGCCGAGCCGCTCGTATCCGGCCGCTTCCTCGAGAGGATCGAGGTCGGCTCTCTGGACGTTTTCGATGATCGCGAGTTCAAGCGCCTGCCGGTCGCCGGCCTCGAAGACAACGATCGGCACCTCATGCAGTCCGGCGCGCTGCGCCGCAAGCCAGCGCCGCTCTCCCGCGATGATTTCGTAACTGTCCGGAGTGCCCGCCACGGGACGCGCGAGAATTGGCTGAATGATGCCTTTTTCCTTGATCGAGGCGGCGAGCTCGTCGAGGGATTCGCCGGCAAAATTCCGGCGTGGATTCCGCGGATTGGGGCGCAAAAATTCGATCGGAATTTTATTCTGACCGCGCGCGCGTGTCGCCGCGGCGAGCGTCTCCTGGCCGCCAAGCAGGGCGGCAAGTCCGCGCCCTAGCCGCGGCGGCGCTTCGTCGGTGGATTTAGCTGGCTTCATGCCGAATTTCCCCGGTTAAGAATATTTTTACTCGTGCAGGCCCTAAAACTCGGTCTGTTTCAAAGGCCCGCGGACAACAACCTTCGCCTTCGCCCTAAAAAAGCCCATAGGGCTGTCTCGCCTATCCGCGCCCCCGTCTCCGCCGGCCGCGCCATTTCCACGCTCGCGGAGAATCACTTCCGACGCCAGTTTTAGATAGGCTTGGCTGCCGCTGCATTTGAGATCGTAAAGTAGAACTGGCTTGCCATGCGACGGCGCTTCAGACACCCGCACATTGCGCGGGATGACCGTTTCATAGACCTTGTCGCCCATAAACCCGCGCACATCCGCCACCACCTGCGCGGCGAACGTGTTGCGCGAGTCGAACATTGTTAGAACGATACCGTGCATTGTCAGGCCGGGATTGAGACTGTTCTTGACCTCATCAATCGTGGTCAACAGCTGCGACAACCCTTCAAGCGCGAAAAACTCGCATTGCAGCGGCACGAGCACGGCATGCGCGGCGGCCATCGCGTTCATTGTGAGAAGGTTTAGGGAGGGCGGGCAATCGACGAGAACATAGGTAACGCGCGCGCCGGCTTCGGCGGCGTTCTGCTCTTCCACATACACTTCGAGCGCTTGCTTGAGCCGATAGGCGCGATCGGGGCGGGCCGCGATTTCGAGTTCGAAACCGACAAGATCTAGGGTTGACGGCGCGATGGAGAGGCGCGGAACCCCGGTTTCCCGCAAGACCGTGCCGAGGCGCCGATGTCCGCTCAAAACGTCATAGGTGGAAATTATGCGGCTTTCGCGGGTAATTCCTAGGCCCGTCGAGGCATTGCCTTGCGGATCGAGATCAATGATGAGTACAGTTTCCCCGATCGCGGCGAGCGCGGTTCCAAGATTAATGGCGGTCGTGGTTTTGCCGACCCCGCCTTTTTGATTGGCAAGCACGAGTACGCGCATGGCGGCGGCAGGCACCTCGTACCCCTATCCTCGAATGTTATATGAAAACGAGGTTTTACCGGACGGCCCCGCCGCGAGCAATTGGTTGGCGCGACATTTGCACCATTTTGGGACTAAATCCCATCACGCGTCCGTTCCTGGAAGAGTCGGCCTAGAGCAAGTTCATTGTTGATGGAATCGTCTTGGGGATTCGCGTGAAGCGAGAAGTCTGATTCCCTTTCACCGTTGATTCGACGGAGGGAAGCGTGACGGGAAAAGCTTACTCGCGGGATCTGCGCGAGCGGGTCATGGCGGCGGCGGATTCGGGAAT
>JBQTKC010000442.1:0-3201 GCA_052386575.1 Beijerinckiaceae bacterium | reverse complement strand
GCTATGCCTGCTGGAACCTTTGGCCAGCTTCGCCCGCCGCCCCCTTTCCGCGGCAGGAATCCTGAATCAGAATTCAGCCGATTCGGGAATCCCCCAAGTGATTCACTCCGTTCCGATACCGCTCTAGAGTTGCTCGTTTCATGGCGGTACTTCCACTTACTTGCGTGCGCCGCTCCACAACGGGAGCGGTGATAGATTTTCGAGGGAGCACGCACGCCCTCGTCAAAGACACTCACCGCCGCGCCATGAAAAAAGCGGTCAGCATGCCGGTGGATTCGCTTGCCCGGAGGCCGCCATAGATTTCCGGCGCATGATGGCAAGTTGGTTGCGCGAAAAAACGCGGGCCGTGTTCAACGGCGCCGCCCTTTGGGTCCGGCGCGGCAAAATAGAGGCGCCGCAGCCGGGCGAAGGAAATCGCCGCCGCGCACATGGCGCAAGGCTCGAGCGTGACGTAAAGATCGCAACCGGCAAGCCTTTCGGAACCCTCATCGCGGCACGCTTGGCGAATCGCGAGAATTTCCGCGTGCGCGGTTGGATCCTTGTCCTGCAAGGTTTGGTTACCCGCGTGCGAAATTATCGCGCGATCGCGGACGATCACGGCGCCGACCGGCACCTCGCCGCGTTGTGCAGCGGCGCGCGCTTCAAAAAACGCGCAAGACATGGGATCGCTTTCCTCGCACCGCATCGCAACGTTCTCTACAGCACATTGCAGCACGCGCAATAACTGGAAATTACGCCGCCTCGCCTAGCAAGGCCTAAAAAAGCGTTTTTGGGGCTCCCCATATTCCATTTCCAGGTGCGAATAGGAGTGGCATTTTGCCGAGCTCGAGCACGCCCGTGACCGGACACCTTTCGCTGAATATTCCTTGCGAGTTCGATTTGGGTAGCGTGTCAATACGAGATGCCATTGCAAAGGAATGACTCCCGAACTGTTGGAGCATTCTTCATGCAACATGACAACAAACGGCTCACATTCGAAATCCGCGCAAGCCGGGTCGATGCCGGGCTTCGCCGGCCTCGGCAATTTTACCCGCCCGCCGATGGATGAACCTGGGTATCGATGGTGCAAATAACTCCGCCTGGTTCGAACTGGATGTTTGTGCTGCCCGCCAGCTCACGCCCCAGGCTCTCGATGAGACGTGAGCCGAAGCCGCGCTGCCGGGGCGCGGTAACTGGCGGGCCTCCATGTTCGCTCCAGCGAAAATGCAACCGTCCTCTCTCCGGCGCGCTCCATTCGATGATGACACGGCCCGCTTCCGTTTTGAAAGCGCCATGTTTGAGCGCGTTCATGCAAAGCTCATGGAGCGCCATCGACCACGAGGCGGCTCTGTCGGCCGCAATAAGCACAGCAGGTCCCTCAATTGTGAGCCGCTCATCGGACTGATGTGCGCAGAGTGGAGAGAGCGATCGGCGGACAATCTCACGCAAGTCGGTGGCCTCCCAATTCCCCAGCATGACCAAATCATGCGCCCGCGAGAACGCCGCAAGCCGGTTACGGAACGTTTCGAATTCCTCCCTTGGCATTGTCTTGAATGACTGGTTTGCAATGGCCTGGACGGTCGCAAGGGTGTTGTTCACCCGGTGATTGAGCTCGTTGAGAAGGAGCTGAAGGTGCTCTTCCACGCGCTTTTGCTCGGTGATGTCCGTGATTGCACCAAACCACCGGAGCACTCTGCCTTGATCGTCCTTCATAGGTTGAACGCGTGAGAGGAATGGATGGAAGGTTCCATCCGCCGCCCTGATTGGAAATACGATTTCAAATGGCTCTCCAGTCACGATGGCTCGCGTCCAGCGTTCCATCACCTCAGGCAATGCTTTGGGTTCAAGCACCGCTTGCCACCCCCAGCCCAATACCTGCTCGGGAGTTGCTCCTGTGTAATCGTAAGCCCATTTATTATACCAGTAGATCCATCCGTCCGGGTTCGCTAGCCACATCAACTGCGGCACGAAATCAGCGAGCAGCTGAAACTGCTTCTCGCCGTCTAAAAGCCTTTCCGGAGAATTTGGATCCATGACGACTCGCTCATTGGATGGCACGCCGCGGGCAGCCTGGACGGCGCGCGAAACGATAGCGGCCGCTCGCTTCCATTTCAAGACAATAGCACATGGCCCGGTCAAATGCCGGATCGCGGCTTTTAGGCGCCCATGCTCCCCACTGTGCCAATAGTTTGCTATTAGAGTTTTGTGCGCGAACATTCAGGCAAAGAACGGCATCGCCGCGGTAGAGCAGGCTTGCACTCGGATAGCACAGGAGCGCAGCCAAAGTCTCAGGGCGGCGCAACACGCGTCGCCAAACTTATGGCGCGGGCAGGGCTTTGCTCACGGCGCGAAGCAGAAGCGTGGATCGCCCAGGGCCGTGTCGCAAGGAATGGCGCGCCGCTGACGAATCCTGCAATCAACATCACGCGCGATGACAAGATCACCGTTGACGGCGCGCCGCTCGCCAGCCGCGACCGCACCCGGCTTTTTTTGTTTCACAAACCGCGCGGCCTTGTCGCGACCGCGCGCGATCCGCAAGGCCGGCCGACGATATTCGATTATCTGCGGCAACATTGGCCGGATGGCCCGCGCGTCGTCAGCATCGGCCGCCTCGACATCAATAGCGAAGGGCTGTTGCTTCTCACCAATGATGGGGGGCTCGCGCGGGTCCTTGAATTGCCGGCGACCGGCTGGGTTAGGCGTTACCGCGTCCGCGCCAATGGCGAAACGGATCAAGCCCGTCTCGACCGGCTCGGCGAGGGTCTGACACTCGAGGGCGTGAAATATGCCGGCATCGAGGCGACCCTCGATCGCGTGCAGGGCGCCAACTGCTGGCTAACGATGGCGTTGCGCGAAGGCAAGAACCGCGAGATCAAGCGCGTGCTCGAGCATGCCGGACTTCAAGTCAACCGCCTGATCAGGCTTTCGTTCGGACCATTCCAGCTAGGTGAGCTCGCGCCAGGCGCGGTCGAGGAGGTGCGCACGCGGGTGCTCCGCGAACAGCTTGGACCCATGCTCGCCAAGGCGGCGGGCGCGGATTTTTCGAGCCCGGTTCATGCCGAAAACGGACCGGCGAGAAGTGGCGATGTTTTGGTGCGCGAGCCCCGGAATAGCGCGGGTCTTGGCCGCGATCGCGGGAAGCCGCCGCACGGGACACGGCGTCCCCGCGCGGCAAAACCGCGGTGGGAAGATCGCCAAACCGAAGCAAGAGCCGGGGTGAAG
>JBQTKC010000441.1:0-22515 GCA_052386575.1 Beijerinckiaceae bacterium | reverse complement strand
GATCGCCTTTTTCGTAGCCGAGATGCTCCGTCAGCTCCGCCCCGGGAGCCCGCTCGATCAAGGCCTTCTTCAGCTGCTTGAAAAGTCCTTCCTCGCCGGGCAAATCCTCCGGCTTCGCATAATTGGCGAGCAGCTGATCAAGCAGTTCTTGTGCAATCGTCGTATCGTTCGCCATGTGAGTCTCCTCGTAAAGGTAACCTCACAGAAACCAGCTTACACAAAGTCTAAGACACCCTCGGGCATGGCTAGGCCTTCCTAATCGAAAATCATGCTTGAGCAATGCGGCAACTATTTCACCAGTTTCACTTTGTTGGCAAGATGCGATTTTGTCAGGCTGGACGGCCGGTTGCATTGCTATCCGGACATGTCCGCTTTGCGCGCCGCGACTCTTGACCTATGATCGCCGCGTTTGTCCCCGCGCGAGCGTAACCCTTTCCCTTTGCGCCTGGAGGTTTCGATGCGTACCGATGCCGCCGAACCCGTTCGTCTGAAAGACTATAGGGTTCCCGATTATCTGATCGGCAAGGTCGATCTCGACGTCAAGCTGCACAAGGCGGCAACGCGCGTGCTGGCCCGGCTCGCCATCCACCCGAACCCGGCTGGCCGCCCCAATGCCGCCCTTATCCTCGACGGCGACGGGCTTTTCGCTACAAAAATCGCCCTCGACGGCCGGGATCTCGATTTGCACGATGCGCAGGCATGGAACGGTGTCGTGACGCCCGGCCGGTTCGCGTTGCACGCCCCGCCCAACCGCCCGTTCGTGCTTGAAATCGAGACCGAGGTCGATGCCGCGGCCAACACCCGCCTGATGGGGCTCTACCGCTCCGGCGCCGCCTATTGCACGCAATGCGAGGCGGAAGGCTTTCGCCGCATCACCTATTTTCTCGACCGTCCCGATGTGCTGAGCGTCTACACGGTGCGGCTCGAGGCGGATTTTGCCGAAGCGCCTCTTCTGCTCTCGAACGGCAACAAGATCGACTCTGGCAAAATCGCGGGAACGGGGCGTCATTTCGCGGTTTGGCACGATCCTTTTCCAAAGCCTTGCTATCTGTTCGCGCTCGTTGGCGGCGATCTCGGGTCGATTTTCGATACATTCGTGACCCGCTCCGGACGCAACGTCGCGCTCGGCATCCACGTCGAACATGGCAAGGAGCCTTACGCATCTTATGCGATGGACGCCTTGAAACGGGCCATGGCCTGGGACGAGGAAGCCTACGGTCGCGAATACGATCTCGGCGTTTTCAACATCGTGGCGGTCTCCGATTTCAACATGGGCGCGATGGAGAACAAGGGGCTGAATATCTTTAACGACAAATATATTCTCGCTTCGCCTTCGACTGCGACGGACACCGATTATGCCCAGATCGAATCTGTGATCGCGCATGAATATTTTCACAACTGGACCGGCAACCGGATCACCTGCCGCGACTGGTTTCAGCTCTGCCTCAAGGAGGGCCTGACCGTTTTCCGCGACCATGCGTTTTCGGCGGATCAGCGCTCGGCCCCGGTGCGCCGCATCCTTGATGTGCGTACCTTGCGGGCCCAGCAATTTGCCGAGGACGCGGGACCGCTCGCGCATAACGTGCGGCCGGACACTTACGTTGAAATCAATAATTTCTACACCGCCACGATCTACGAAAAAGGCGCCGAGATCATCCGCATGCTAAAAGTGCTCATCGGCGACGATGCCTTTCGCAAGGGCATGGATCTCTATTTCGATCGTTACGATGGAACCGCGGCAACGATCGAGGATTTCATTTCCTGTTTCGCCGCAACGTCGGGGCGGGATTTGACTCAATTTTCGCGCTGGTACGGCCAAGCGGGTACCCCTCTCGTCGAAGTTACGGCGTTCTACGACGAATCCGCGAAGTCCTTTACGCTGGATTTTTCGCAAATCTGCAAACCGACCCCGGGTCAGGAAAAGAAGGAGCCCTTTGTTATTCCAGTCGCACTCGGTCTCGTCGCTCCCGGCCAGGGCGACATCGAACTGCGCACGGGCGGCCACGATGGGGCGAGCGCGGCCGAGCTTTCGCGCGGCGTGATCGAGCTCTCGACCGCGCGGCGGCGCGTCACCTTTTGCGACGTGCCAAATCGCCCGGCCGCCTCTCTGCTGAGGGGGTTTTCGGCGCCGGTCCGGCTCGATACCACGGCAAGCGAGGCCGATCTCATTACCCTCGTTTCGCATGACAGCGACGGGTTTAATCGCTGGCAGGCGGCACAGACCTATGCCACCCGCCTGCTCCTGCGCTCGGTCGAATGCATCCGGGCTGGAGAGGTGCCACACCGGGACAAGAAGTTTGCCGCCGCGATCGCCGCCGTCCTTGGGGAAAGCGCCGATCCGGCGTTCGCCGCGCAGGTAATTAACTTGCCGAGCGAGGCCGATATTGCCCGCGAGATCGGCGAGGACGTCGATCCGGAGGCGATCCATCGCGCCCGCGAAGTTCTGCGCAAGGAAATCGGGCAAGACCTCAAAGACATTCTGCTCGCGGCCTACGCGCGGCTAGCCCCAAATGGTCCGTATTCGCCGGACGCCATTGCCGCGGGGCGGCGGGCTTTGCGCAATGCCGCGCTCGATCTTTTCGCCGCCGGCGATAGTATCGCAGGCGCGCATCTCGCCGCGCGCCAACTCGAAGGCGCCGCCACCATGACGGACAAGATCGCCGCGCTCGCCGTGCTCGCGCATATCCCTGGGAGCGAGCGCGAAAACGCGCTCGAGGCATTCTACCGCGCCCATGAAGGCGAAGCGCTCGTCATTGACAAATGGTTTGCCCTGCAGGCGACGATCCCCGAAAATGGCACGCTCGACCGGGTGAAAACCCTCATGAAACACAAGGCTTTCTCGTTTAATAATCCTAACCGGATGCGCGCGCTCGCCGGCTCCTTCGCCGCCATGAATCCGACCCAATTCAACGCGGAAGATGGCAGCGGCTACGATTTTGTTGTGAAAATTGTCCTCGACCTCGACGCCAAAAACCCGCAGGTCGCGGCGCGCCTGCTTTCGGCTTTTAGAAGCTGGCGGACACTCGAGGCGAAACGCCGAAGCCGCGCCGAGTCGGCGCTGCGCCGGGTAGCGGGCGCGGCAAGCCTCTCTCCCGATGTCAAGGACATTGCCGAACGCTCGCTTGCTTGACCGGCGCCGGCGCGAAGACTGAGGATTATCGATGACCGAGACGCTTTGGACCGCCGTAGATGAATATATCACGCGCATGCTGGTGGCGTCCGACGCGGCGTTGGATGCGGCGCTGGCGGCGAGCGACGCCGCGGGCCTGCCGGCCATCCAAGTCACGCCAAACCAAGGCAAGCTCCTGCATCTTTTGGCCCGCCTGCAAGGCGCGCGGAGAATTCTAGAGATTGGCACGCTTGGCGGCTACAGCACGATCTGGCTCGCGAAGGCGCTGCCCCGCGATGGCCGCCTGCTCACGCTCGAGTTGGAGCCACGGCACGCGGAGGTTGCGCGCGCAAATATTTCGCGCGCTGGTTTGGATGCCAGGGTGGATCTGCGGGTTGGCCGCGCGTTGGAGACGCTGCAAGGAATCGCCGCTTCGGACGGCGGCGCTTTCGATCTCATCTTCATCGACGCCGACAAGCAAAACATCCCCGAGTATTTTAAGTTCGCCCGCAAGCTGTCCCGTCAGGGCAGTCTCATCATCGTCGATAACGTAGTGCGCGACGGCAGGATAATCGATGCCGCATGCCATGATCCCGAAATCCTAGGGATTCGACGGTTCAATGAAATGCTTGCCACGGAGCAGGGAATCTGCGCCACGGCGATCCAAACCGTCGGCGCCAAGGGCCACGATGGTTTCGCGATCGTGCTCGTCACCGATTAGCGTCCCGGCCCTGATTCGGGGCGCCTCCTTCCGCCGTTGCCGTGGCGGCCATCTTTTCCGCGGCGATTAAATTTGCATTCATTCTTCATTAATTTCTGGACAAATCAAAAAAGTGAGACTTTGATGAAATTGATTCGGAGAGATGCGGCACATCGCTCCGGTCAGTTTCGAGGGGCCAAATATGGCACGCGCGGACTCTGCGCATGCTTTCGCGCAGGCGGGGGCGATGCAAGGGCTTGCCCGCAAGGCGGCGCAATCCGCCGCTCTGCGCGTGGCCCAGCGCCAAATTTGGCTGCGGCGCGCTGTCCCCGCCCTAGTGGCGCTGTTTGCCGGCGCGCTTGTTGCGATCACAGCGGTTGTGACGCGCGAAGCTTATGATCGCACGCTAACGGATGCCTTCACCGACATTGAATTGACCGCCGCCGTCGTAACTGGCAATCTCAACGGCACGATGAGGGATCAGCTCACTACCGATCCGGCGGCGGCCTTAGCGTGGGCAGTGCCTTCCCGCGCCTTGGCGCGCGGGCAGAAGCTGGTCGTAACCGGCGCCGCCGGCGACATCATCGCCGCCGCTCCCGCGCTATCCGGTTCCAGCGCCACGCTCACCGATTATTTGGGGTCCTCGCAGCCATTGACGATTTTCGCGGAGAAAGCCGGCATTTTGCGGATCACCCTGGCGGATGGCACGGATGCCTTGGCGGCCGTGCTCACGCTCGATCCGCCGCTTGGCCAACTCGCGATCGTTCATCCCGTGGCGGCGGTCTTCGCCGAATGGCAAGCGGCGGCGTTGCGCGCCGCTATCCTTGCGAGCACCACGGTCCTTGTGCTGATTGCGCTAGTGATCGCCTATTTCTGGCAGGCGTCGCGCGCCCGCGAGGCCAATCAATTATGCAAGAGGATGCAGAGCCGGGTGGACACGGCGCTTGGCCGGGGCCGCTGCGGCCTCTGGGATTGGGATCTCGCGCGCGGGCGAATCTACTGGTCGGATTCGATGTACGAGATGCTCGGCATGACGCCGGCCGGCCAATTCATGTCCTTTGGCGACGTCAATGCGCTGGTTCATCCGCAAGACGGCGCTCTTGCGACAATGGCCGAGATGTTGACCAGCTCGCAAGCCGATTCGATCGATCACGCTTTCCGGATGCAGACCGTAAGCGGCGAGTGGATCTGGGTGCGGGCGCGGGCCGAACTCGTACGGGAGCGGCCAGGCGAACCGCCGCACCTCATCGGCATCGCCGTCGACATCACCGAACAAAAAGCCCTCGCCGAGCGTACCGCCACGGCCGACATCCGCCTTCGCGACGCGATCGAGACCGTGTCGGAAGCTTTCGTTCTCTGGGACGCCGGCAACCGGCTTGTCATGTGCAATTCCAAGTTCCAGAAATTCCATCATCTGGCGAGCGACGCGGTCCTCGCCGGAACGCCCTATGCGCAGGTGATGGGGAAAGGAACTCCTCCCGTGATCCAAACCCAAATAGCGCTTGGCGAACGGCCGCTTGCGGGGGCGCGCACCTACGAGGCCCGTCTTGGCGATGGCCGCTGGCTGCAAATCAACGAAAGGCGCACCAAGGACGGCGGCTATGTTTCGGTCGGCACCGACATCACCGCGCTGAAGCGCCACGAGGAACAATTGATGGACTCGGAGCGCCGCCTCTTGGCGACCGTCGCCGACTTGCGCAAATCCCGCCAAACCCTGGAATTGCAAGCACAGCAGCTCGCCGATCTCGCCGAGAAATATTTGGAACAGAAGGCCGAGGCCGAGAGCGCGAACCTGGCCAAATCCGAATTCCTCGCCAATATGAGCCACGAGCTGCGAACACCGCTCAACGCCATCATCGGCTTTGCCGAATTGATGCACCAAGAAACTTTCGGCGCCTTGGGATCGCCGAAATACGCCGGTTATTGCAGCGACATAAGGCAAAGCGGTCAATATCTGCTCGGCGTGATTTCGGATGTTCTTGACATGTCCCGGCTCGAATCCGGCGGGGTGCGGCTTCAGAAGACCGATTTCGAGATCGATGCCGCGGTCGGGGCGGCGGTTGGCGCAGTTGCGGCAATCGCTACCGAAAAGGAAATCAAACTTCTCGCTGAAACCTTGCCGGGCACGACCATCCATGCCGACCGCGCCGCGATTGAAAAAATTCTCACGATTATTTTGCGCAACGCGGTTAAATTCACCCCAAATTGCGGCCGCGTCAGCGTCCGCGCGCGGATGGTTCAGGGCGCTCTAAATATCTATGTCGAAGATACCGGAATGGGCATTTCACCGGCGCCTCTCGCAAGGCTCGGACGGCCGTTCGAGCAGTTGGATGGAACGCTCGCCAACGGCATGAAGGGCTCGGGCCTTGGCCTTGCGATCGCGCGATCGCTCGTCGATTTGCATGGCGGTTCGATACGCATCCGGTCATCGGTTGGCCATGGAACGATCGTTCTCGTCCATTTGCCAGTGTCCCGCGATGTGCCACGCGCAAAGCTGCTTTTGGCGGCGGGCGCCTTGCGCCGGCCGGCGCAGCCGCAAATTCTGCGCGCCTCGGCGGGGTGAAAAGATAACCCGCGATCGCCCCGCCCTCGCTTACGCCAAATTCGCGGCTTCATCGGATGTATCAAATCCGCAGCCCAACTCCGCGTCGAATAACCCGCGCACTTCCGCGCGCATGTCGTCTAGGCGGCTTTCGAGCGCGCTCAGGCTCGGCTGCCCGGCCACTTTCGCGAGGCGCCGCTTGACCGCTTCGCTCGCCGCGCGGGGATCAGTGCCCGGGTCCAAGGTCAGGCGCAGGATTTGGGTCACATCCGAAAATAGGCGGTACGCGTCCGCCAAAACGCGCGCGCGGTCCGCGCCGAGCAGTCCGCGCGCCGCCGCGGTCTCGATCACGGCCACGGCCGAAACGCATACGAGGCTTGGCTCGGTATAGGCGTGGCGCAATAAAAGATATTGGGCCAGGAACTCGATGTCGATGAGTCCGCCCGCCGCAAGCTTCAAATCCCAGGGGTCGCCGTCTCCCTTCGCTTGCGCGATGCGGCGCCGCATTTCAAAAACATCTCGCGCTAACCCATCGCCGCGGCGCCGCGTGAGCAAGGCGCGGATGGCATCGCTGACAAGTTCTCCAAGTTGCGCATTGCCCGCGACCGGTCGCGCGCGCGTCAGCGCCATATGCTCCCAGGTCTCCGCGTCCTTGTTTTGATAGTGGACAAAACTCGAAAATTGGGTCGCGAGCGGTCCCTTGTTGCCGGAAGGGCGCAACCGCATATCGACCTCATAAAGCCGGCCCCGCCGCGTCGCGACGGTCAAGGCGGAGATCAGACGCTGCGCTATGCGGGTGTAATATTGCACTGCGTGGAGAGAGCGGGGACCATCGGACTGCGGCCGCGCAGGATCGAAATCATAGATGAGCATAAGATCGAGATCAGAGGCGGCGGTCATCTCTTTCGAGCCAAGCTTGCCAAGCGCCAAAACGACCGAACTTCCTCCCGGCACCTGCCCGTGTTCGCAGCCGAAGGCGCGCTCCACATGAAAAAGGCAAGCCTCTATGATGCTCGCCGCCAGCGCCGAATAGGCGAGCGCCGCCGCGCATGGTTCGATCCTTGCCGACCACAACCGCAGGCCGATGGGGAAGAGTTCCTCCTTCGCGAAATCGCGCAGCGCATCGAGGAATTCCTCGGTCTCGCGTTTCTGCCGCAGGATTTGTCCGGCGCGTTGACGGAATGCATTTTCATCGAGAGGAGCCCCGATGACTTCCGGATCGATAGCGGCGTCGAGCAGGTGCGGACGGCTCATGACGGTGCGCGCGAGTCTTGGCGCGCCGCCAAGTATTTCACCGAACAATTCGCAGACCGGCGGATTGGATTTCAGCACCGAAAAAAGCTCGGCCGCCGCAGGCATGCCGGTTAGCGCGGAATCGAATCCGGCGAGCGCGGCATCGGGGTCGCCTGAACGCGCGAACGCCTGCAAAAGCAGCGGCACCAATTCGGTGAGGGCTTCCCGCTCGCGAGGAGTGCGCACGGCCGGCCGGCGGCCGAAATGCCAGCCCCGGATTGTCTCGGCGGCTTGCGGCGCTTGCTTGAAGCCCAACCGCGACAAAGTTTCGAGAGTTTCCGGATCGTCGCCGGCCCCCGTGAAAACAAGACTGCCGGCCGCGGCATCGAGCCGCGGCGAATGTTCGAACAACCGCCCATAATGGCGCGAGACGAGCCGCAGGCGATGCGTGACGTCCTCACAAAAGCTGGTTTTCCCCGGATAGCCGCAAAACTTGGCGAACCTTTCTAAAATTTCCTCGTCTTGCGGCAACCGCTGGGTTTGCTCGTCGGCGACCATTTGCAGGCGGTGTTCGATTGCGCGCAGGAAGAGATAGGACGAGCGCAAGTCCACGACCGCCTCGCGGGTGATCCAGCCTTCCAGCCCGAGTTCATCCAGCATTTCGAGGGTGCGCGCGCCACGCAGGCGAGGCCGCTTGCCGCCGAAAATCAATTGCTGGGTCTGCACGAAAAATTCGATTTCGCGAATGCCGCCGCGTCCCAGTTTTACGTCGTGACCGGCGACTGCGATATCGGCATGTCCCCGGACCGCGTGGATCTGTCGCTTCATCGCGGCAATGTCCGCGATCGCGGCATAATCGAAATACTTTCGCCAAATGAAAGGCATGAGATTGGCGAGAAAAGCCTCGCCCAGAGCCTTGTCGCCGGCGGCCGGCCGCGCCTTGATCAATGCCGCGCGCTCCCAGTTCTGGCCAAGACTTTCGTAGTAGGAATAGGCGGCGGGCAGCGCGATCGCCACCGCCGTCGAACCGGGATCGGGACGCAGCCGCAAATCGACGCGCAGGACATAACCATCCGCGGTACGTTCCTGGAGCAGCCGGACAAGTCCCTTCGTGATGCCCGTAAAGAGGGTCGCGGGCTCCACCGTCCCGGCGATCGCGACACAATTGGGATCGAAGAAGACCACGATATCGACATCGCTCGAATAATTGAGTTCATGTGCGCCGAGCTTGCCGAGCGCTAGGATGACGAGACCGCATCCTTGCTCGGGGTTCGTGTCTTCGGAAAGCCGTAGCCGCTCCGCGCGAGCGGCATTGCGCAGCAAAAAACGCAATGCCACCGATATAAAGACATCGGCGGCGCGCGACAGCGCCCCGGTCGCCGCGATCACGTCGAATACGCCGCCCAAATCGGCAAGCGCGACGAGGAGGGCGGTTTCCTGCTTCGCAAGCCGCAAAGCGCGCATGATCTCTGCCTCGCTGGAGGCCTGATTGCACGTTTCGTCGAGTGCTCCAAGGCATGTCTCAAGGCAGGCCGCGGGGGAGGTCTCGAGACATCGCTTGAGCCGCGAGGGGTTCGCCGTCGCAAGCTGCCAGAGGAATGGCGAATGATCGGCAACCGCCAAAAGCAGGGCGCGCACGCCTGGCTCGCTAACGAGGCTCTGCAATTCGGCGGCCCCGGGCAGCGCCGAAAAATCGGCGAGGCGGGACCCGGCGCGGCGCGCGTCGTAAATGTGCGGCGCGGTGCGCAGACGGCACCAAAGCGGAAGGTCCGCGTTGTCTTCCAACGGTTTTTCGCTCATGCCGCCTTGTCCGGCCGCGCCAGGGGAAGCGGCGCGGTTGGTTCGCGCCGGACAGGCGCTCCCGGAAGACAAATCACGACACGAAGGCCTGGCTCGTTGTCCTCGATCCGCAAGGTTCCATTGTGCAGTCGCGCGACCGCCGAGGCGAGCGAAAGCCCGAGGCCAGATCCAGGCCGCGCGCGCGCGTTTTCGAGCCGGACAAATCGATCGAGCACGCGCAGGCGATCGTTTTCGGCGATACCCGGACCGCGATCCGCGACGACGAATTCGACATTGCCGCGGCGCCGCCGCGCCGAGAGTTCGACGGTGCCTTTGGGAGCTCCTCCTTGCGCTCGATCGTACCCTAGCCCTTGTGCCTCCGGACACCCGTATTTTAATGCGTTATCGACGAGATTGGCGAGGGCCTGACTGGTAAGCTCCCGGCTTCCATGCAGATAAAGTTCCGGTTCGGCGGAAATTGCAAGCGCGATCCCGCGTTCCTCCGCCACCGGCTCGTAGAGTTCGCCAACGTCTCGCGCGACGGACGAGGCGTCGAAATCGATCATTCCTTCGCGCCCGGCGCCCGCTTCGGCGCGGGCGATACTCAACAGCGCATCGAAAATTTGGATCAAACGGTCGGATTCGTCGAGCGCTTTTTCGAGCGCGCCGCGATATTCCTCCGGGCTTTTGGCGCTGCGCAACGCTTGTTCCACACCGCTTCGCAGACGGGTCAAGGGGGTTTTGAGATCATGCGCGATGTTGTCGGAAACCTCTTTCAACCCTGCCATCAATGTAGCGATCCGCTCCAGCATGGCGTTGAAATTCTGCACAAGCCGGTCAAGCTCGTCGCCGGTTCCGGCCAAACGCAACCGGCCGGAAAGATCGCCGGCGACGATGGCCTTCGCATTGGCGTTGATTGCATCGACGCGATTGAGAACGCGCCTTGCAACCCAGAGCCCGCCAAGCGTTCCAATCACCACAAGCCAAAGGAGCGAATTGAGCAGTGCTTCGCCAAGAATATGGCGCAAGCTTTCGTCTTCCGCGAGGTCGTGACCGACGAGCAGGTGGAAACCGCCCGCCAGGACAAAATTACGGGCGAGCGCCCGGTGTTTTCCACTGCTATCGCCTGGGGGCTGGTAAGCCGTTTCGAAAAGTCCAGGACGGGTCAGAATATCTCCCGGCAAGCCCACGATATTGCCGGCGATCGGTTCCCCCGCCGCGGTGGTGACGAGGTAAAGCCGCGCGCCAGGCCGGCGGGTCCGCTTTTGGATGATATTGACAAGGCGGCGTATGCCGCCTTGCGCATATTGCTCGGAAAGCCCGGTAATATCGGTGTCGATGGTGTGCGCGACCTGCTCGTCGATGAGGCGCTCCAGGTTCCAGCCAACCGCGCCGAGGACAAGCCCGGCGCCGATCGCGGAAATCACCAAATAGGCGAGCGATATCTTGAATACGGTGGTGCGAAAGAGCTTACCTATGGCCATCGCGTATCATGTATCCAGCACCGCGTATAGTTTGGAGGAGCGAAGGATCGAAGCCTTTGTCGATCTTGGCGCGCAGCCGCGAAATATGGACGTCAATGACATTGGTTTGCGGATCGAAATGGTAGTCCCATACGTTTTCAAGCAGCATCGTCCGGGTGACGACTTGGCCCGCGTGTTTCATCAAATATTCGAGCAAGCGGAATTCACGCGGCTGCAATGGAATTTCCTTGCCGTCGCGCGTAAGCTTGTGGGCAAGACGGTCAAGCTCTAGGCCGCCCACGCGATAAACGGTCTCCTCGCGAAGGCCCTGCCGGTTGCGCCTTGCCAGCACCTCGGCCCGCGCCAGAAGCTCTGAAAAAGCATATGGCTTGGCGAGATAATCGTCGCCGCCGGCGCGCAGCCCCTTGACGCGATCGTCGACCTGTCCAAGCGCGGAAAGGATAAGTGCAGGCGTCAGAATTTTCTCCGCGCGCAGGTTGCCGATGAGCGAGAGGCCGTCGAGTTTCGGCAGCATCCGGTCGATAATCAAAACATCGTAGGTTTCATCGCGTGCACGGGCGTAGCCGTCAAGGCCGTCGCTGGCGTAATCGGCGACATGACCGGCCTCGCGAAATGCCTTGACCATATAATTGGCGGCTTCGGAATCGTCTTCGACGATGAGGATGCGCATCATCGATATATAGCTCGTCCCTGGGCAAAGCAGCAGGCCGGAAGTTTCCTTCCGGCCTGTCGCCTCCTTGGAGCCGGCGCCGCAACGGGGGGGGGGGGGCGCGGCACCGGCCCACCAAGCCTCGGGGACTTGAGGCTCAGGAAGCAGGTTTGACTTCGATCGCGACGAAATGGGTGCCGCCTTCTCCCTTGACCCGCAAAAGGACGGCTTTGCGATTGTCCTTCTTGGCCGCGGCTAGCGCCGCGCTGATGTCCGCCGGCTGGTTGACCGCATGGCCGCCTGCCTCGAGAATGACGTCGCCGGTCTGCAAGCCCTTCTGCGCCGCGACACCATCGGGGTCGATGTCGGTTATGACCACGCCGTGGCCTCCCGCTCCCTGGACGCTGGAGGCGGGCGCGAGCGTAAGCCCGAGGCCTCCAAACGCGTTATTGTCCTGGCCCATGCCCGGGTGCGCAGGTGCTTGCTTGTCGTCTGGCAGGGAACCGAGCTTAACCGACGTGGTTTTCTCCGATCCATCGTGCCAATAGATCAAATCGGTCTTTTTCCCCGGGCCAAGTGCCGCCACCTTACGCGCGAGATCGCGCGGACCGTCAATCCGCTCGCCGTCGATCCCGAGGATCACGTCGCCCGATTTGATTCCGGCCGCACTTGCCGGAGAATTCGGCTGAGCTTCCGCGACGAGAGCCCCTTTGTCGGATTTTAGGCCAAGAGTATCGGCGATTTCCGCGGTGACCGGCTGAATCTGGACTCCAATCCAACCCCGCGCGACCACGCCTTTGTCCTTTAGGGCCGCGATGACGGTCTGCACGGTCTCCGCGGGTATCGCAAAACCAATGCCGACACTGCCACCCGATGGCGAGAAAATGGCCGTATTGACGCCTACCACTTGACCTTGGCTACTGAAAGTGGGACCGCCGGAATTGCCCCGGTTGACCGGCGCATCGATTTGCAGGAAATCGTCGTAGGGCCCCGCGCCAATGTCGCGCCCGCGCGCCGAAATGATGCCCGCCGTAACCGTTCCACCGAGCCCGAAGGGATTGCCGACCGCGATCACCCAGTCGCCGACGCGAGGCGTGATTTTCGCGAACTCCACATATTGGTAGGGACCGCCCTCCTTGACCTTCAAGAGGGCCAGATCGGTTTTCTTATCGGTTCCGACGATCGTTGCCGGCACGGTTTTGCCATTGTCCAAGGTCACCGAGACCTCGGTGGCATTCTCGACAACATGATTGTTCGTGACAACATAGCCATCGGGAGAGATAATGAATCCCGAGCCTTGCGCCTGTGTAAGGTGCGGCTTGAGGCGGCGGCCGCCTTCCTCGCCAAAATGTTTGCCGCCTTGCTCGCCGAAATGTTTGAAAAAGCGCTCGAGCGGGTCGCCCGGGGCAATATGCGGTATTTCGAGCTCGTCGTTAACGTCGGCCGTCACGGTAGTCTTCACCTTGACGGACACGACCGCGCCTTTCACGTGGTCAACGACGTCGGCGAAAGAGACCGGTGAGACAGCCGGAGACACTTGGCCCTGAAGCGCGTCGGCACGCGCCTGCCCGACAAAGCCATCATTCATGCAAGCCAAGGCCACGGCGGCCACGGTCGCAAGCAGCGCGGCCCGGACCTCGTGGCGCCGGCGCACGGCCAAAGGCGGCGAACTCAGGATATCGGGCCGGGAAGAAGGAACCTTAGGCATTGACTACTCCATGCAAAAACAAGGACGGCGCACCGTCATCGACCATAAAGATGGGGACCCCAAGATTACGCCGCCATTTCGGCCGCATGAAAGTTTGGTAACGGTGGCGTACGGGGGCCGCGCGGGCCGGCGAAATGAAATTGGCGTAGACTCACTTGAAAACAAGAGCACGCCGCCGCCAATCGCTCCGCCGGAGCCATGGCTTGAGCTGTCCCTTTCGGATTGGAAAAGGGAAATGTAAAGCGGCTCCCTGGCGCCGTTTTTGCCGGCGCCGCCAGCTAAAGACGATATATAACACCAGCTGAAATCTTGCTTGCTCGACGAACAAATCTAGCATTTGCTCAGCTTAATCAAGACATGCAATCACGCCAAATATCTCATTCGCGCACGTAGATTTAGCGCCAAATGGTCATCCATATTGCACGCGGGCTCGACGTTTGATCCCGGCTACACACTGACTGGGCGGCGTGCCATCTTGTCGCATTCCGGTCGCTGTCTTGCGGCGGCGCGGTGCGCGCCTGGGCGTTTCAGCGCCCATACAATGATTGGCGCGTTTGACGATACTCGCCTGTTCGTGGCAAGGATGCCGGCGAAGCACTTGAGCCGCACCGTCCGGCCGGACGCGGCGAAGGGGTTTGACGGCCAGGAAGAACGCCGCTAAAGCCTTGGGCATGTTTCGCGGAGCGTGAAACTGCGCTCGTCGCCCCCTGATCGGGGGTTGAAGGCAGCGATCTCCTTAGGCTAGCCCAGGCTATTCGACAGGTATGTTTGCATGAGACAAAGAGCAAGTCATCCCTTTTGCGATAACGATGTCAGACGCCGGGGTTACACCAGTCCCGCGCCGGCCTGGAGCTAGGAGACCGATTCATGCCCTATTCGCGCTACTTCGACGACGCGATTTTAAGGTTGAAAGAGGAACGCCGCTACCGGGTCTTCGCCGACCTCGAGCGGGACGCAAAGTCGTTTCCGCGCGCCCGCCGACACGGACAAGAACGCATCGACGACGTCGTGATTTGGTGTTCCAATGATTATCTCTGCATGGGCCGGCATCCGCTTGTGATCGAGGCGATGACGGCCGCCGCGGTCCGCCATGGCGCCGGCGCCGGCGGCACGCGCAATATTGCGGGCACCAACCACCCTCTTGTCGAGCTCGAAGCCGAATTGGCCGGGCTTCACGGCAAGGAGGCGGCGCTCGTCTTCACGTCGGGCTGGATTTCCAATCTGGCGGCGATTTCGACGATTGGCGATCTTTTGCCGAATTGCCTTATCCTATCGGATGAGTTCAACCACAATTCGATGATCGAGGGAATCCGGCGCTCCAAGGCGCAACGGCAAATTTTTCGCCATAACGATCTCGCCCATCTCGAAGAGCTCCTGAGCGCCGCTGGGCATGATCGCGCGAAGCTCATCGTCTTCGAAAGTCTCTATTCGATGGATGGCGACTTCGCTCCGGTCGCCGAGATCGCCAGTCTCGCCCGCCGCTACAACGCCATGACCTATATCGACGAAGTGCACGCGGTCGGACTCTACGGTCCGCATGGCGCAGGGGTGGCCGAACGTGACGGCGTCATGGACCAAATCGACGTCATCGAGGGAACTCTTGCCAAGGGATTTGGAACGCTCGGCGGCTATATCGCCGCCAAGGCGGGGGTCGTCGATGCCGTGCGCTCGCGCGCGCCCGCCTTTATTTTCACGACGGCGCTGCCTCCGGCGCTCGCCGCCGCCGCGACAACCGCCGTACGCTACTTGAAAAAAGAACAGGGCGATGACCTCCGCGCGGCACATCAACGCCAGGCGATGCTTACCAAACATGCTCTGAGCGCGGCCGGCCTCCCGGTGATGCAAAACCCGTCCCATATCGTGCCAGTGCTCGTCGGCGACCCGGAACTTTGCAAGCGGGCGACCGACATGCTGCTCGATCGCCACGCGATCTATATCCAGCCAATCAATTATCCAACGGTCGCTAGAGGTTCCGAGAGATTGCGGATCACGCCAACTCCCTTGCACACGGATGCGCATGTCGCGCATCTCGTCGAAAGCATGGCCGATGTCTGGCGAACGCTTGGGCTGCCCTTCGTCGAGCCCGCCAAAATTCTCGAATTCAAGCGGGAGAGCGACGCGCGCTGCACATTCCCGGAGTTCAAACGCGCCGCCGAATGAGCCTCGTTTTGGCTTAGATTCCGCAATGCCGGGGCCGTTGCATTGCTGGTTTCGAATTTGCGCCGCGCGCCCTCGAAAGCGAAGGTGCGGCGGCGAACGGCGTCCTCCTGGCGCGAGCACGAAACACGCTGCCTAATGGCCGTTTGCTCCGCCCGCTGACTGGCCTTCGATGGACTCGCTTTCCCTCCGCGCGAGAACACTGTGCCGGCGGCCGTAGGCAAAGTAGAGCAGAAGGCCGAGCCCCATCCAAATGACGAAGAGTGCCCAGGCAACGGCGGGGAGCTTTGACAGCAACCACAGGGAGAAGCCGATGCCAGCGAGGGGTATCCAGGGGACGAGGGGCGTCCGGAAGGTGCGCCGGACGCCGGGCTTCGTCCGCCGGAGCACGATGACCGCGAGGCAGATGATCATAAAAGCCGAGAGCGTTCCAATGTTCACCAATTCGGCAACTTCCTTGAGCGGGAAGAATCCCGCGACGAGAGCGGTGAGTCCGCCTGCAATCAGCGTCGGCCGGTGCGGCGTGCGGAACCGTTTGTGGACCTGCATGAACCACGCGGGAAGGAGCCCGTCGCGGCTCATCGCGAACCAGATCCGGGCGCAGCCCAAGAGGAAGGCGAGCATGACGCTACTGATGCCCGCCACCGCCGCCGCGGACACGATGAGCGTCACCCAAGGCAGGCCAATCGCCGCGAACGCGGCGGCAACCGGAGCGGCGCTGTTGAGAGTGTCGTAGCGGACCACGCCCGTGAGCACCAAAGACATCGCGATGTAAAGCACGAGAGCTATGGCTAGCGAGAGCAACACAGCGCGGGGGAGCTGTTGCTGCGGATCGCGCGCCTCTTCGGCAGCGGTGGTCAGCGTGTCGTAGCCGAAGACCGCGAAGAAAACGACGGCCGCCCCCTCGGCCACGCCGTTAAAACCGTATGGCATGAAAGGATGCCAGTTGGCGGTGCGCACGTGCGGCAGACCGGCGGCGATGACGAGGATGATCGCGGCGATCTTGAATAGCACCATGGCCGTGTTGAAGCGCGCGCCCCATTCGATGCGCAGCGTCAGGAGGCCTGCGACCGCAAGGCTCCCAAGCATCGCGGGGAGATCCAAGACGTGACCTTCGCCCGTTCCTGGCGCGCCCATCGCGAAGCTCGGAAGCGGCACGCCAAGCTGACCGAGCAGGGCTTGCAGATAGCCCGACCACCCGATCGATACGACGGCGGTCACGAGTGCATATTCGAGCAACAAATCCCAACCAATCACCCACGCGACGAGTTCGCCCAGCACGGCGTATCCGTAGGTGTAGGCGCTGCCGGCGACGGGGATCATTCCGGCAAACTCGGCGTAGCAAAGGGCGGCGGCCGCGCTGGCAAAACCCGCAATCACGAACGACAGCGACACGGCCGGCCCCGCTTGGGTGGCGGCCACGACCCCTGTGAGCACAAAAATACCGGCCCCGATCAGTCCGCCAAGGCCGATCGCGGTGAGCTGCCACAGGCCAAGCACGCGGCGAAACTGGCTCGCCCGGCCGAGCTCGGATTGCAGTTGTTCGATCGACTTCTTGCGCAGGAGCGCCCGCAGTGACACCGGCTTTCCCGCTCGTTGGAGGAGGCGCGGCGGATTGGTTCTTCCCATCAGGTATTGCCCGCGCTGGCTTTCGGTCGCACCGTCACATGTGGCGCGGCGAAATGGGCCGGACCTAAGCCTTGCTTCCGGAATGCCTCGGCCGTTTCGCTTGCGAATCAGTATCCGTCGTTGCCGGAAGGATCAGGCGCCGCGCCAGGATCGGCCGGATAGTATCGCTGGACGGGCCTGCGCCGATTCCCGCGCGGAGCCGGAACAAAACCCGGCGGCGGTCCTACTTCAACCGGTGGGCCGAGGGGCGGAGCTTGCGCATTTGACTGGTCACGCGGCGGCTCGCCAATCTGGTCCCCGCTTGCCGGCGCGGGGGTTTCGCTTGGCTGACCCCGGCGTGAACGGCGGGATGTATTTTTGGCCGGGTTTTGCGGACTTTCCGGCGGCGCGGGCGCCACTTCCGCCGGCGCCTCGGCGCGCGCCTCAGCTGCCTCGCCGCCTTTGCAATCGGTCAGCCATATGTCGTAAATCGGATGCTCGATGCCGTGCAGGCCCGGGCTCGCAGCAAACATCCATCCGGAAAAGATCCGCTTATATTGGTTTGCGGCGCCGACCTCGTCCACCTCGATGAAAGCCGTCGTCTGCGGGGCCTCCGTGGCGGGGCGCGTGTAACAGGCGCGTTGGGTAATCTGGAGCGAACCGAATTGCACGGTTTCCTCGGCCGCGGCCTCAAAAGCGATCGTCCTCCCGGTGATCTTGTCCAGCCCGGCAAAGACCGCGACCGGATGCGTGATCTTGCCGGCGCGCGCCGGACAGGAGACCACCGGCAGCAAAATGGCAAGGAAGCCGGCCAACCGGCTCAATTGGCTCAATCGGGCGAGAGGGACTTGCATCAAGGCTTCGATCAGGACAATTCGGAGGCCACATTGGGATTCCGGAGAATTCCGAACGTGGACATCGAGACATAAAAACGGCGATTTTGCGCCTCCCCTATTATGGGCATTACGTTCCTGCTATACCTTTGCATGGAAAGCAAAGGATAACGGCTCGTGACGACTGCTTCACTGATCCGCGTCGCCAACTTGGATGAACTCCACGGCGATGGCCCGCACGCGCTATTGGCGGGCGGACTCGATATCGTGGCCGTGCGGACGCCTACTGGAGTGCGAGCCTTCGAGGGCCGCTGCCCGCACCAGGGCGCGCTGCTCGGCGAGGGCGAGCTCGATGGCGACAAGCTTGTCTGCCGCAACCATCGCTGGCGCTTCAGCGTCGACTCTGGACAGCGCGACGGCGGACCGCAACGCCTCGCCGCGTGTCCTGTCGTCGAGCGGGAGCGCGCCATCTTCGTCGACGTTTCTGGATTTTCGCGCGGGCCGGGCCGGATCGCGGCAAAGCGCACATTGGCCGATCTGCCTGGCCCGAAAGGGCTGCCGTTTTTGGGTAACATCCATCAGCTCGACTTGACGAAGCTTCACCTTATCCTCGAACGCTGGGCCGCCCAATATGGACCGGTGTACCTTTTCCGCATGGGCTTGGCGCGCAACGTGGTGCTCTCGCACCCGAAGTGGTGTGATCAGGTCCTGCGGGCGCGGCCCGAAACCTTCACCCGTCATTCCCAAATCGCTCCCGTATCTTCCGAAATGGGCGTCGACGGAGTTTTTTCTGCCGAGGGCGACGCCTGGCGCCTGCAGCGGAGACTCGCAATGTTGGCGCTGGCCCAGCGTCACTTGCGCGGCCTTTATCCGAGCCTCCAGACCGTCACCGCCCGCCTGAAAAAGCGTTGGGAGCGCTTGGCGGACGCCGGCGTTCCGCTCGATGTCGTTGACGAGCTCAAGCGTTTCACGGTGGACGTGACCACGCTCATCACTTTCGGCCACGACGTCAACACCGTCGAGCAGGGGGACGACGTCATTCAGCACAAGCTCGCGCTCGTGCTACCAGAAGCAAATCGCCGTCTATTCGCGTTGCTTCCGACATGGAGGCTCGTCCGGCTCCCCCGAGATCGTCGTCTAGAGCGCGCTCTTGCAGAACTCCGGACTTGGCTTGGCGAGCTGGTCGTCGCCAAGCGAGCGCGCCTCGCGGCCGAGCCCGGACGAGCCGAGAAGCCGTCGAACTTCCTGGAAGCCATGCTGTCGGCACGCGATGGCGAAGGCCGGTCTATTTCCGAAAAGATGATTTTCGGGAATCTCATGACCATGCTGCTCGCCGGCGAAGACACAACCGCGTTTACGTTGGGCTGGGCTGTCCATCAATTGTGCGAAAGCCCGGAGGCGGTGGCGGAATTGCGGCGAGAGGCGGACGAGCTCCTCGGAACATCGGGCGTGGCCGGCGACGTCGAGACGGCAAACAGGCTTGCCTTTGCCGGCGCGGTTGCCAACGAAACGATGCGTCTCCGCCCGACAGCCCCTATCGTGTTCCTCGAAGCCAGCGTCGAGACCGTGGTCGGTGACTTGCTCGTGCCGAAAGGAACCCGCGTGGCCGTGCTCACGCGTCCGGCGGCATGCGATCCCGATCGCTTTGTCGAGCCGCAGGCCTTCCGGCCCCGGCGCTGGCTCGGCGAAACCGCCGGCGCGCACGACGTATCGGCGCATATTCCATTTGGTTCGGGTCCTCGTATTTGTCCCGGCCGGGTTCTCGCCCTGCTCGAGATGAAGCTATTGCTCTCGATGCTCTACAGGAATTTTGACGTCGAAAGGGTGGGCGGAGCGGAAGACGTCCAGGAAAACTTCGCAATTGCGATGTTGCCAGTTGGCCTAAAGGTGCGCCTGCGCCGCCGCTTCAGGGCGCTGGCCAGTACCTGAACCGCGTAGCCGCCGCTACTGCCAACCCCCGCGAAGAGCGGCTTTATTTCATTTATGCAATTAATTGCATAAAGGTTATGAAACACGTTATAAAAATTCGCCGGTCATAGGGTATCTGATGCAAACTCACGAAACGGTTTTGAGCTTTCGCAAAATAGCGCTCGGGTCGAACCGGAAGTTCGGCGTCGCCTTTGGCGTTCTGTTTGCCGTCCTGGGTCTTTGGCCAGCGGTTCACCAGTCCGATTCGCCGAAATGGTGGTTGATTGCTGCCTCCGCCGGCTTCCTTTCTGCCGGTCTCTTTGTTCCGGTTTGGCTGACTCCGCTCAACATTGCATGGTTCAAGCTGGGCTTCGCCTTGAGCAAGATCGTCAATCCAATCGTCATGGGGCTTTTGTTTTTTGGAGCCGTCGTTCCATTCGGCTGGTATCTACGCTTGAGCGGCAAGGACCTGCTCCGCCTGGAGATAAAGCGTGATGCCGCGACCTATTGGATCGAGCGCGAGCCGCCGGGTCCGTCGCTAGGAACATTCGAGAAGCAATTCTAAAAGGAGTAATCCATGACGCTTCTTGCCGAGCTTTTCGAGTTCCTGAGCGCGCGAAAAAAATTATGGCTCCTCCCGCTTCTGGTCCTGTTCCTGATTTTTGGCGGCTTGTTCGTGTTGAGCCAAGGCTCGGTCGTCGCGCCATTCATCTACACGCTGTTTTGAACCGCCTGCGATGCTCGTCCTCGGCATTTCGGCCTTTTATCACGACAGCGCCGCTGCGCTCGTTCGCGATGGCGAGATTGTCGCGGCCGCCCAAGAAGAGCGATTCACCCGCAAGAAACATGACCCGGGGTTTCCCGCCAGCGCCATCGCCTATTGCCTCGCGGAGGGCAAGATCCACGATGGCGAAGTAGATCGCGTCGTCTTTTATGAAAAGCCCTTCCTAAAATTCGAGCGGCTTCTCGAAACCTATCTCGCCTTTGCGCCGCGGGGCTTTGCTTCGTTTCGCAAGGCCATGCCCCTGTGGATGGGGGAAAAACTGTTTCAGCGCGATCTCTTGCTGGGCGAGCTCGAAGCGATTGCTCCGGCGCTCGGCGACAAGGCCAAACTGCGTTTTTGCGAACATCATTTTTCGCATGCCGCTTCGGCGTATTATCCGGCGCCGTTTGAATCGGCGGCGGTGTTGACGATGGACGGCGTCGGCGAATGGGCGACGACCTCGGCCGCGATCGGCCGCGGCGCCGATTTGAAGATTTTCAAGGAGATTCATTTTCCCCATTCGCTCGGGCTCCTCTATTCGGCCTTCACCTATTACACCGGCTTCAAGGTCAATTCGGGCGAATACAAAGTCATGGGTCTTGCGCCCTATGGCGAACCTGCCTATGCGAAAGCGATTTTAGAGCATCTAATCGACGTGAAGCCGGATGGCTCGTTTAGGCTGAACCTCGATTATTTTTCTTTTTGCACCGGTCTCACAATGACCGATCGCCGGTTTGACGGTTTGTTTGGCGGACCGCCGCGCCGCGCCGATCAATTGCTCGAACGGCGTCATATGGATCTCGCGGCTTCGATCCAAGCGGTAACCGGCGAGGTCGTGTTGCGCCTGACTCGATCGCTTGCGGCGCAAACCGGGCTGCGGAATCTTTGCCTTGCCGGAGGCGTGGCTCTGAATTGCGTCGCCAATGGCAAAGTGCTTCGCGATGGCCGTTTCGACAGGATTTTCATCCAACCGGCGGCCGGCGACGCGGGCGGCGCGCTCGGCGCGGCGCTTGCCATCTATTACGATGAAAATCCGGGGAGCGAACGCAAGAGCGGCCCGCAACAAAAGGAAGCGATGCAAGGCGCCTATCTTGGACCGAGTTACACGCAAGCTGATATCGAACGGCGGCTTTCGGAAAGCGGCGCCATCTTCAGCATTGTCGAAGACGGCGAACTGATCGAGGCGACGGCGCGCGCGCTCGCCAACGGGCAGGCCGTCGGCTGGCACCAAGGCCGGATGGAATTTGGCCCTCGTGCGCTCGGCAATCGCTCGATACTTGGCGATCCGCGTTCGCCAACGATGCAGAAAGCACTAAATCTTAAGGTAAAATACCGCGAGAGCTTTCGCCCCTTCGCGCCGTCCGTTTTGCGCGAACATGTCGCGGATTGGTTCGAGATCGACATGGATTCGCCCTACATGTTGCTCGTCGCGAATGTGAAACCCGCACGTTGCCGCAAAATGTCGGAGGACGAACAAGCGCTCTTTGGCATCGACAAATTGAATGTCGTGCGCTCGGATATTCCGGCCGTCACCCATGTCGATTATTCGGCTCGCATCCAGACCGTTCATCGGGAAACGAACCCGCGCTATCACGCATTGATCAGCCGGTTCGAGGAATTGACCGGCTGTCCTGTCCTCATTAACACAAGCTTCAACGTGCGCGGCGAGCCCATCGTCTGCACGCCGGAGGATGCGTTCCGCTGTTTCATGGGAAGCGAAATCGACTTCCTTGCGATAGGTCGGTGCATTCTCCGCAAGGAACAACAAAACATTGAACTCGCCCGCGATTATAAAAACGCGTTCGAACTCGACTAACCGGGTCCCAACTCAAGCCCCGAAATTCGCATTGGCAATTTTCTCCGGCCGGCGCCGCGACTAAGGCACGATGCGCTAGCACTACTTTGGCAGATTAACGGATTGGTTATTTTCGGTGGGAAATGCTCCGCGCTCTCATGGGAGCGCGGGTCATGGCGGATTGGGACACATCTCTCGCCGTTTCTTGTGGCCAAGCTTCTCAACGAAGGGCTTCAGCCAATCCGTC